>CAZECB010000306.1:2513-3079 GCA_964510745.1 uncultured Flavobacteriaceae bacterium
AATAACATCTACAAAATAAGCTTAGTCTAATTATTTAGAACCATACATATCTATTTATCAAATTTGATATAAACACTAGTTTATTATGAAAAAAATTAAATTAAATAAAGTTGGAAGGCGATTTTTCAGAACTTTAGCTACTCTATTAATTATATGGTTCGTATGGAACATTTATTACATTTCTACATTAACCGCATTCCCAAATCGAGAACATGATCCTATTACTATTAGCGTCAATAACTCTAAATACAATAGATCTATATCTAAAGCAACAACAATATTAAAAGAGACTACAAGACGTTTGAATGTCCCTTCATTTTCTATAGCTGTTGGTCATAACGGAAAATTAGTTTGGTCTGCTGCTATCGGTTATCAAGATATGGATTTAAAAATCCCAGCGACATCAAAAACACAATACCGAATAGGAAGCACTTCTAAATCAGTTACAACAACTGGGGTTGCAAGAGCTATTGATAATAACCTCATCAATTTAGATGCTATCATTGGAGACACCATACAAAACTGGACAAAAAAACGCTGGTCTTTTTCTATGAAACAACTATTAA
>CAZECB010000307.1:0-3055 GCA_964510745.1 uncultured Flavobacteriaceae bacterium
CTATATAATATACGAAAATTAATTCGTTTTAGGACTACTTACGGACATACAATATTTTAATTAATGTTTTTAAGTTTTTAAAAAAAACTTGCTATATAGTCGACAGCTTTTTCAATTCTTTCTCCTAATGTTGGATGATGCTCTGTTCTAAATGAAGCACCAGGAGTGCTACATGAGCTCCCCCTAGTAGAAGTACATGTACTAACATCCCAAGATCCAGAGCTTGTTTCCACACCTCTTTTAACAGAATATTCGTAACTATTATCAGCAAATGAGAATGTCATGAAGCTAAAAAAAAGTGTACATAGAAATATTTTTTTCATTGATTTATTTAATTTATAAGTTAATATTACTTGTGCTAAAATATATAATATATATATATAAAATTATTTCAAATTCTTGTTCATTTTCATTAAATATCATTCAATAATTTAGAAATTTCGTCTAATTTAGGTGTTAGAATCACTTCAATACGTCTGTTTTTTGCTTTTCCTTCTGCGGTATCATTAGTTGCAACTGGAGCAAACTCTCCACGCCCTGCCGCTGTTAAATTTTCAGCATTAATAGCACTATTCTCTCTTAAAATATCAACAATTGCTGTAGCACGTTTGGTAGATAAATCCCAATTGCCTTTAATTTGTCCTGTTCCTCCATAGGGATCGTTATCTGTATGTCCTTCAATTAAAACAGCAATCTCTGGATTATTCCCCAATACATTTCCTAATTGTTGTACTGCTTTTCTTCCTTCTGTACCAACCGTCCAACTTCCTGATTGAAATAATAATTTATTCTCTAGAGACACATATACTTTTCCGTCACGTTGTTCAATAGTCAACCCTTTGCCTTCAAAATCTGTTAATGCTTTTGAAATCGCATCTTTAAGATTAGTTAAGGCTGCATCTTTTGCTGCTATGACGCTTTCTAACTCAGCAATACGTTGTGAACCACTTTCTAATTCTCTTTTAAGTCTATTTAAACGATCATTTTCATTAGCTAACGCTTGCTCTTTAGCCTCTAACTGTGCTAGTAACTCTCTGTTTTTCTTTGAATTTGCTGCTATTGCAGAAGAGCTATTTTCTTCAAGTGCTTTGTATGATGCCTGTAAATTATCATAATTTGCTTTTGTTGCATCATAATCACTTTGTAATTTATCTCGTTGCGTTATGGTGGTCTCGTAATCTTTCTTTAGCTGTTTTAATTCATTTTCAGCAACGGTTTTTGCTGTTAAAAGTGATTCATTTTCTTCTGATAATTGTTTATTTTCTTTTTTTAAATTAGTATACTTTCCTTCTAACTCTTTATAAACTTTAGGAGAAACACAAGAGGTTACTATTACTAACAATAAGGCTAAGGTGGTGACTTTTTTAATCATGTTTATTTCGATTTGATTGAGTTTTTATTCTATTTCTAATAAAATTGGGCAGTGATCGCTATGTACTGCATCAGACAATATAACGGCTCTTTTCAATTTTTCTTGTAAGGGTTGCGATGCCATCGCATAATCTAATCGCCAACCTTTATTATTTCCTCTAGAGTTAGCACGATAGCTCCACCATGTGTATTGTTGCGTGTCATTGTTTAAGTATCTGAACGAATCTATAAATCCGCTATCTATAAATTTACTCAACCACTCACGCTCTTCTGGTAAAAATCCTGACACACCTTTCATTTTTGGGTTGTGAATATCAATAGCTTCATGACAAATGTTATAATCACCACAAACTACAAGGTTTGGAATCTTTTTACGGAGTTCTGAAAGGTAGTCTAAAATTTCATCCATGTAGTTAAACTTAAACTCTAAGCGTTCTGAGTTTGTTCCTGAGGGTAAATACATACTCATTACGGATACTTCATCAAAATCTACACGAATATTACGGCCTTCAAAATCCATAGATTCTATTCCGGTACCATACTCAATATGATTAGGCTCAGTTTTACACAAAATAGCAACACTACTATATCCCTTTTTTTGAGCGCTAAACCAATAGTTATATTTGTACCCAGCTTCATCAAAAATAGCAAGGTCTAATTGCTCTTTATGTGCCTTAGTTTCTTGTAAACAAAGTACATCTGGATTTGCACTTTTAAGCCAGCTCATAAAGTCTTTTTTTAGAGCTGCTCTAATTCCGTTGACGTTATAAGATATAATTTTCATTAATTTTAATTTAGTGAGATTCCTTAAGTTGAAATTGCTCTTTTTTGATTAAAGAGAATATTTTAGCTAAAATAAAAAAAGCTCTGTAAAAACAGAGCTTTCTAATTACTACATTTGATTATTATTTTACATTACCTCTAATATAAAAAACACTAAAAGTAGGATCTGTATTTGCTTCAACTACTATAGATTTCTCTATATTACCTATACTATTAGGCTTAAATAAAATATCTATATCTGCATTTTCTCCTTTAAGAATTTCCCCTTTAGGATAATTCGTAGTTGTACAACCACAACTAGTACCTACTTTAGTTATTTTTAAAGGAATCTCCGATATATTTTTTATAGTAAAAGTATGCTTTATACTATCATTAATGGAAATTTGATTAAAATTAAATATTTTCTTATCAATTTTTATAATAGCATTAGCATTGATTTTATCTTGATTCTTACATGAATTAAAAATCAATATGGATATTAACAAAAGTAAATATCTATTTTTATTTATCAATTTCATTTAATATGTTTTCAAAATTATAACGCCCTTTAGCATTGTATCTAAAAGCCCCTCTATACTTAACTTTTCTATCTTTATCTATCACTAAAATTTTTGGAAATAAATTAACTCCTATTCTTTTCGCCATTTGATCATCCATAGATAAAACTGGAAAATCATTTCCTCTTTTAATAACAAAATCATTTGGATTAAAATTAATTTCTTTGTCACGCTTTAGTGGAACATTAACAGAATAAATAGTGTAATCATCTTTATTCATATCATAAAAGTCTTGAAATTTCGGAAAGTCTTTTATGCATTGAGCACATGCAGAATTCCAAAATTCTAATATTAACCTGAGTTCGATTAATAAAAAGCGAGTTGGTTAGTTTTAATGGTTTGAT
>CAZECB010000308.1:0-3053 GCA_964510745.1 uncultured Flavobacteriaceae bacterium
TTTGAAGCTTTTTTAACTTCCTTTTCAATTTTAGTTTCAATCTTTCCGCAGTAATCTTCAATTAAAACATCTGCTCTATACCGTTTTTTAGAATCTTTATTATCTATTAATGGGTCATTAAAAGCGTCAACATGTCCTGAGGCTTTCCAAGTGGTTGGGTGCATAAAAATTGCAGCATCTAAACCCACAATATTTTCATGCATTTGTACCATGGCTTTCCACCAATAATCACGTATATTTTTTTTAAGCTCTACACCATTTTGTGCGTAATCATAAACTGCACTTAATCCATCATAGATCTCGCTACTTTGAAACACATACCCATACTCTTTTGCATGAGAGATTACTTTTTTAAATTGATCTTCTTGATTTGCCATGCTGCAAAAATATAAAACCGTTGATACTATAAGAAAGGTTTCCGTAAAATTTAATCATTAAAATACATTAAGTTTGTTTACACATTTTGTGCTTAAAATGATTACATCTATTTTAAACATATTCTTTCCAAATATCTGTTACGCCTGTAACACAATTTTATCTGATAATGAATGTCATATTTGTACTGTATGTAGGCATGATTTACCAGTTACCAATTATCATTTTAATAATTCTGATACAGTAAAAAGAGTCTTTTATGGTCGTTTGCAATTAGAAGCTGCTACGGCATTATTCTTATTTCAAAAAAAAGGAATTGTTCAGCATTTACTTCATAATTTAAAATATAAAGGTTACAAAACTATAGGCCCTGTTTTAGGGGATTGGTTAGGTAATGAATTAAAAACAATTGCTATTTATAATACCATAGATATCGTGATTCCTGTACCGCTTCACAAAAATAAATTAAAGAAAAGGGGTTACAATCAAGTGACTCAATTTGGAATTCAAATTGCCAAAGCTTTAAATGCTGACTATTTAGATCACGTTTTAATAAAAACATCTGCAACAAAAACACAAGTTTTTAAGTCTCGTATCTCTCGGTGGAACAGTAAAGAAGAATTATTTGCTATTAAAAATCAGCATTTAATTAAAGGGAAACATATTTTACTTGTTGATGATATCATTACTACAGGAGCCACTATTGAAGCTTGCGCCACCATTTTAAATCAAGCAACAGATATTAAAATAAGTGTTGCCACTATGGCAATTGCTCTATAAATTTTACGTTAATACTATTTTAATAGTTATTTGTATTACAGGGTAGCATCAATTCTAAATATGTTGTTTCTTTGTGTAAAATTTATTTTTTGATGAGAAAACTACTCTCAAGGCTTATTTTTAGTGTTTTTTTAAGTATCGTTTTAGTTAATTGTGCCAATCGTGGAACTCCTTCTGGTGGCGAAGTAGACACAACTCCTCCAGAGATTATAAAATCTGTTCCAGAGAATTATTCTACTAATTTTTCAGGAACTACTATTCGTGTTCAGTTTAATGAATATGTAAAAATTAAAGAGTTACAAAAACAGCTTATTATTTCACCGCCTATGGATACACCTCCAGAAGTGACTCCTTTAGGTGGCGCTAGTAAATCTATTAATATAAAAATATTTGACACGCTTCAACCTAACACAACATACGCGTTTAATTTTGGGGAAAGTATTGTTGATAATAATGAAGAAAACCCGTATCCTTATTACCGTTATGTGTTTTCAACTGGTGATCATATTGATTCATTAAGCATCAAAGGAGATGTTGTTGATGCCTTAGAAAAATATACTGATGAGTTTGTATCTGTATTTTTATATGAACGGGACTCTACTTTTACAGATTCTATTGTTTATAATAAAAAACCTAAATATGTTACCAATACTTTAGATAGTACTACTACTTTTAGTTTAGACAATTTAAGAGCAGGTTCTTATTTACTAACGGCTTTAAAAGAAACAACTAGCAATTACACATTTCAGCCAAAAACAGATAAAATTGGTTTTGTAAATAAAGTAGTAACGCTTCCTGCTGATACTAGTAAATATTTTACAATTAAGTTATTTAAAGAAGTTCTTGATTTTAGAGCCACACGACCATCTTATATATCTGAAAATAGAATTGCTTTTGGATATGAAGGTAATACTAAAGATACTGAAATTAAAGTCCTTTCTGAAGTACCTAATGATTTTAATTATCGTATTACTAAAGAAATCGATAAAGACACTTTGAATTATTGGTACCAACCAAAAATTGAAACAGATTCATTAGTATTTGAAGTTAGCAATATAAATTACAAAGACACCTTAATTGTTAGGTTACCAAAGCGAGATAAGGACACTTTAACAATTTCTCAAGTAGGTTCCAGAACGCTTTTACTTGACGAAGACTTTAAATTCACTGGGTCACTACCTCTTGAAACTATTGACGACACAAGAATATCTATAATGGATAAAGATTCTATAATTCTTCCTCACACGTCTGAATTAGATATTTATAATAATATAGCCAGTCTTAGTTTTGAAAAGAAATCTAACGAAGAAGAAGGAAATAATTATAGGATAGAATTATTACCTGGGGCAATTATTGATTTTTATGGCTCACAAAATGACACTTTAAATTACGCCGTAAACACAAGATCTTTAGTAGATTATGGTCAAATTCGAATCAATTTATCTAATGCGGTTTATCCAATAATTGTTCAATTAACAGATAAAGATGGTATTGTAAAAGCTGAACAATATGCTATAGAAGAAAATAAGCCTATAGATTTCAAAAGTCTTACTCCTGGTGATTATTATTTAAGAGCCATTTTTGATACTAATAAAAATGGTGTTTATGATACTGGAAACTATCTTTTAAAACAGCAACCTGAACGTGTGAGTCATGCTAGTGAAGTTATTGATATTAAGGCTTATTTTGATCAAGTTATTACATTCCCTTTATCAAAGGAAGAGTAAAATCATCCATATCATTTAAAAATTGTAATTTTTCTCTTATTACTGTGAGGTGTTTTTTAGATAGAGTCACTATTTCTGTCATTTCCTTATCTGTTTCTATATGAGATTGTTTTTCGCCTAAACCATTATATGCTACCGTATGCCCCGGGTATTCATGATTATTAGCATCTA
>CAZECB010000309.1:0-3013 GCA_964510745.1 uncultured Flavobacteriaceae bacterium
AAACGGATTATTATGTATTGGACTTTTTTTGTTTTATATATATACTATATCACCAAATATAAATAAAACTTTAGAACAGGAGCGTTTTGTTTAATGCTTTTACTTATAGAATAGATTTTATGAAAAATTAATACCCAACTTTTGATCTAACACGCCTCAATACTTCGTTGGCTACCAACTTTGCTTTTTTAGAACCTACTACAAGAGCATCGTCTATTTCATTAAGATGGTTCATATAATAATTATAACGCTCACGTTCTTGAGAGAATGTATCAATTAACAATTCATATAAAGCTTGTTTAGCATGACCATAACCATAATTACCATTTTCGTAATTGGCTTTCATTTCAGTAACTTGAGTTTCATTAGCAATAAGCTTATAAATAGCAAAACAATTACATGTTTTCCAATCTTTGGGGTCTTCCAGAGGTGTGCTATCTGTTTCAATACTCATAATTTGTTTGCGTAGCTTCTTATCTGGTAAAAACAAGTTAATGGTGTTGTGTTTACTTTTACTCATTTTAGAGCCATCAGTTCCAGGAACATACATTGTATTTTGTTGCACATCGGCTTCAGGAATTACAAAAGTATCACCCATTTGTGCGTGAAAACGAGAAGCTACATCACGTGTCATTTCAATATGTTGTAATTGATCTTTTCCAACAGGAATAGTATTAGCATCGTATAATAATATGTCAGCAGCCATTAACATGGGATACGTAAAGAGCCCTGAATTAACATCTTCTAACCGGCCTGCTTTATCTTTAAAGCTATGTGCTAAAGTGAGGCGTTGATATGGGAAAAAGCAACTTAAATACCAAGATAACTCAGTAACTTGTGGGATATCACTTTGCCTGTAAAATACTGTTTTTGAAATATCCAAGCCAAAAGCCAACCAAGTTGCTGCAGTTGAATAGGTATTTTGTTTAAGTGTAATACCATCTTTAATTTGCGTTAAAGAATGCATATCTGCAATAAATAAAAACGAATCATTTTTTGGATCGTTACTCATTTCTATTGCAGGAATAATAGCTCCTAAAAGATTTCCTAAATGTGGTGTTCCTGTACTTTGTATTCCAGTTAAAATTCTCGCCATGTTTACTTTCCGTGAAAACGGAAAACTTTTTAAGTTAATTCAATAAAAAAGCAAAGGTAATTGTTTTGTTAAAATACCTCAATTAATTTAGTTAGTTTTGAAAGATATGATGATTATAAAATATCTTTTTTGGGCTTTTTATCGCATTTGGTTTTATATTTTAATTGCCTTAGTAATTATAATACTATTTCCATTATTATTTATTTCTATATTAAAAGAGCAGTGGTATCCTTTCTTTTTTAAGTTGGCTAGACTTTGGGCAAAATGTATTTTGATCGGTATGGGCTTTCGCTGGAAAATAAAACAATTACAAGCTCTAGAAAAACAAAGAAGTTATATGTTTATAGCCAACCATACGTCTATGGCAGACATTATGCTCATGTTAGTTTCTGTAAAACATAACCCGTTTGTATTTGTTGGTAAAAAGGAATTAGCTAAAATCCCTTTATTTGGTTTCTTTTATAAACGCACATGTATTTTAGTTGACCGTAGTAGCCCAGAAAGCAGGAAAGCAGTGTTTTTAAGAGCACAAAAACGTTTAAAATCTGGCTTGAGTATTTGTATTTTTCCTGAAGGTGGTGTGCCTGATGAATCTGTTGTTTTAGACGAATTTAAAGATGGTGCATTTAGACTAGCTATTAATCATCAAATCCCTATTGTACCTCTTGTTTTTTTAGATAATAAAAAACGATTTTCCTTTACTTTTTTTAGTGGAATGCCAGGGCATATGCGTGCAATTATTCACCCGTTTATACAAACAAATGATCTTGTTACGGATGATACTAGATCACTTAATGAAAAAACAAGAAGAGTTATATTGAAATCCATAAAAGATTCGATATAACTCTTTTGAAAGAATTTAAACACTTTATAATTTAACTGTCTTTACGTTCAATTTCAATTTGAATAGGGTATGGAATTTCTATTCCTGCTTTATCAAGTTCTATTTTACAGTTTTCAATAGTTTGAAAATACACATCCCAATAATGTTCTGGAGTCGCCCATGGTCTTACCATATAATTTACTGAACTATCAGCAAGTTCACCCATATTTACCGTAGGTGCAGGTGTTTTTAATACTTTCTCTTGCGAGGTCATAGCACGCATTAAAGTTTCTTTTGTAAGTTTAATATCTGCATCATAAGATACACCAATAGTTAAATCAATACGTAATTGTCCTAATTGTGTGTAATTAGTAATAGTTCCGTTTGATAAAGCACCATTAGGCACTATAATTTCCTTATTCTCAGGAGATGCTAGTTTAGTTGTGAAAATTTGAATTTCTGTAACTACACCTAAAGCATCTTGAGCCTCTATAAGATCACCAACTTTAAAAGGTTTAAATAACATAATAAGCACACCTCCAGCAAAGTTTGATAAAGATCCTTGTAAGGCCAAACCAACAGCTAAACCTGCCGCTGCTAAAATAGCTGCAAATGAAGCAGTATCAATACCTAGTTGACCTAGAATAGCAATAATGAGTAATACAAGTAATATCGTCCTAACTAAATTGGATAGAAATTTTTCAAGCGTCTCATCAATGTTTTTATTGGTTTGGAGCACTTTTTTAAAGAGCTTCATAAGTTTTTTAATAACCCATTTTCCAATTATCCATATGGCAATTGCCATAATAATTTTTAACCCATATTCAGCTCCTTTTTTTATAGCAAGGTCAAGCCATTTTTGATAATCCATTTGTTTTTATGATTCTAAAATTACTAGTTCAAAGATGAGAATTTAAAATTATAAAAACAAAAAAAACACTCTACCTCAAGAGTTGTTTTTTACAATCAAACAATTAGTAGAAAATGATTTAAAATGCTAAAAACTTTAGAATAATCGATATTATTAAAAAAATAATTTTAAATTAGTATTTATTTAACATTTAAAAACCATCCAAAATGAGTAAAAAAATGTC
>CAZECB010000310.1:0-3000 GCA_964510745.1 uncultured Flavobacteriaceae bacterium
TTATACTGTAGACACCCACCGTAAAAATATGATTCGCATTTTAGGGCTTCAAGGTAAAGGAGAATTAATGCGTTATGCTCTAGAAAAAAAGTATCAATTTTAAAATATACCTTGAATTAGGTATTCTACCATTTCCACATAGTTACTAGGTTTGAAAAACTTAAAACCAGTAATTATGAGAAATTTATTATTATTATTATTTTTATTTCAATACTTATTAAGTAACTCTCAAGAAATTGGAGTTAGCTATAAGTTTATTGGGCCTGTATTTAATCAAGATGAGACTATACAATATAAAACTAATCACAAAGTAAAAGTTATAGAGGTTGACACTGTTAATGAAATTGTGAAATTCATATACTATAAATTCAATAAAAATGATAGCGCTACAAATCTTATTAATGAAAAATATTATAGTATTAAAAATCCAGAGGTTGAGGAATTATTTAATTTTAAAAATATAAACAATAATGATAACGAAGCTTTAAATACACAAATTATCCATTTATTATCTATAAAAAAATTCAACAATTATACTAGGAAGTATAATTATTATCAAAGATTTAGGTCTGTTAGAGCAGGTTTCTTCACAGTACCATTCAAATTAAGATTAAATGATTTTGACTTTGAACAAAATGTTAATTTAGGTATGAATATTGGGTTTCAATTTAGAATTAGTAAGAAATTTGATGATAAATGGCTTTTAGAGCCAACTTTAGGTATTGGTTTAGCAACGGTAAGTTTAAATCCAGAAAACAGTAATTTAATAGGTGAGGATAACAGAACAGCTAGTGCATTTAGTATTTCAGGAGGGCTCGTTATTCATTTTACTAATAATATAAACTTAGGTTTACAATATGGTTGGGATCATTTAGGCAATAATGATAGAGAGGTTAATTGGATTTTTGACAGAAAACCTTGGTTAGGCATTGGAATTAACATAGGGTTTTCAATTTCTGAAACCAAACAAAGTGAACCAACAAATTAACAACTGGCAAAAGAGTGGCTATTAATTAACAACGAGAATAAAAAAGCCCAGTTATTTACCCCCTTATGTTTTAATGTAAGGGGGTTTTAGAGAATAATTACTTTTATTAAATCATATTATCTTGGGTAAGATTTTGTTATTTAATAATACTTGTAAGTAGGAAAAACAAAAACTTACTTGTTATAATAATAAAACTCTAAATGAAACTAGTTATAATCTTATCCATACTTATTATCATCAATTTTGTTCTTTTAGTATTTAGCATCAACAGAACAACTGCTTTAAAAGATTTAATCAAAAAAAGATAAAATTTATTATATTTGATTTCATTCCCTATCAAATATGAAATCTTTAAAATATATCTTATTCTTCCTATTAATTCTTATTATTGGTTTTGCGATTTATGTCTCTGTTCAACCTAATAGTTTTGAAGTGTCTCGTACACGTAATATAAATGTGGAAGCACCCGTAGTTTATAATAATGTTATTGATTTTAAAAATTGGGAAGCGTGGTCCTCTTGGAAAGAAAAAGATCCAACCACTACATTTTCTTATTCTGAAAAAACTACTGGAATTGGAAGCACTTTATCTTGGGTTGATAAAGAAGGTAACGGGAAAATAAAAGTCGTCTCTACAACATCAAATACAGCTATAGAGCATGAAATGCAATTTGATGATTTTGAGCCTTCAAAAGTGAATTGGAGTTTTGAGCCTGCTGATGATGGAAGTACAACAGTAACTTGGACAATGAATAGTGAAAAACTACCATTTATATTCAAGGCTATGGCTGTTTTTTCTGGCGGATTTGATAATATGATTGGATCAGATTTTGAACGAGGCCTAGAAAAATTAGATCATATTGTTGTTGAAAGCACTAAAAAACATAGTGTAGAAATAAATGGGACAACTGCATATGGCGGTGGTTTTTACTTATACAAAACCACTTCTGCCTCAGGTGCTAATATTAGTGATTTAATGGGGCAGCAATATGGGTATTTAATTAGTTATATTTCAGAAAAACAGATTCTACCAAATGGTGCGCCATTTACTATTTATTTAGAAAATGATTTAGAAAATGGAAATGTAATTATGAGTAATGCCATACCTGTAAAAGAGAAAATCATTATTGAAGGAGATAATCAAATACTATGCGGTTATATTGGAAGAACAAAAGCTTTAAAAGTTACTTCTACAGGAAATTACACATATTTAAGCAAAGCTTGGAAGGACGCTTATACATTTATACAGAGGAACAATTTAGTCATCAATGAAGACATCAAACCTTTTGAAGTTTATGCTAATGACCCTGGTGAGTATCCTAATCCTGCCAATTGGATTACTGAAATTTATATCCCTATCAAGTAATTAGTAATGAAACATGTATTACTCGTTTTTATTGGTGGTGGTTTAGGAAGTGCTTTACGTTACCTTATAGGAAAACAACTAACTTCTACAGACGGTATTCAATTTCCATGGGGCACATTTACTGTTAATTTATTTGGAAGTTTAATAATTGGAAGTGTTTTAGGGTATTTAGCAGTAAAACATAAACTCTCAAATGACTTCATTTTGTTTGCTGTTGCAGGATTTTGCGGTGGGTTTACTACTTTTTCTGCATTTGCACATGAAAGCTTTCAATTTTTAAAAAATGGACATACCAATTTATTTTTTTACTATGTTGCTGCTAGCATTATTTTTGGATTAGTCTGTGTTTGGTTAGGCTATTTTGCAACTTCAAAAGTCTTATAAAAAGCTATTCATTTTTCTTAAATGCTTTCAATCCAGCTTCCAATTGTATTGGCAAATAGTTTTCTCTAGGTACCAAAGGGCACGAGAACTTTTCATTATAAGCACAATATGGGTTATACGCTTTATTAAAATCGATCTCTATAGTATTTCCTTGTGGAATTGTCAGCCCTATATAACGTCCACCACCATAAGTCGTTTCTCCATTAGTATCATCAATAAAAGGTAAAAATAAATAATCTTCAAAGCCTTCAGTAGTCATTAAC
>CAZECB010000311.1:0-2991 GCA_964510745.1 uncultured Flavobacteriaceae bacterium
GAATCAAGACTATTTAATTAAAATTTTGAATATCAAAGTATGATTTTGCCCTGATTTCAAACTAATCAATTTGGATTAGGGAATGTTTCTGTTAATTATGAAAAAGGGAAAATATACTCTGCAATGATTAAATTAAAAAATGGGCAAGTGCTAAAACAAAGCTTACCTCAACCTAGTGATGTTGGTGTTAATTTTAATATTCAAAATTCATTAGAGCGAAGTATATATGTATCTTTAAATAAAACAAAGACAACTAAAGATGAAGTCTTTAAACTTCTTATTCACAAAGATGGCCTTTCTAAATCTATCAATATTAAATTTAAAGAAAAATTAACTACCAATATTTCTATCCCTAGAAATAATTTATTTGAAGGTATTAATATATTAACCTTGTTTAACTCACAAAATAAACCTATTGCTGAGCGATTGCTATATAATTCTAGGAATAAGAATATCTCTAATAAAGTAAAATTAACTTATCAAAAAAAGTTAAAGATTCTTTACAATTTAACCTTTCTATTCCTCAACAAATTGCTAGTTATTACAATTTGAGTGTTTCAGTCTTACCATCGTCAACAAAATCATATACACATCAAGATAATATTATTTCTAACTTTAAATTACTTCCTTATTTAAAAGGTCATGTAGAAAATCCTAAATATTATTTCACAAATATAAATAGGAAGAAATTATTTGACTTAAACCTTTTATTATTAACTCAAGGGTGGAGCAGGTATTCATGGGATAATATTTTTAACCATAAGCCCAAAAAGACATTTAAGTTTGAATATGGACTGAGTTTAACAGGGAAAATAAACTCTAATGATACAAAAGTGAACTCTGTAACACAGTTTGGGTTAAGAAATAGTAATCCTAAAACAAAAAAAATTGATACAAGTAATACCTTTAAAATTGACAATATATTTCCTGAAACTAATGAGTTAATTAAGCTTTCTTTTGGGCTAGTTAAAAACAGAAAAAAGAAAGATGCAAACTTAAATACTAACGTTACAGTAACTCATGAATTAAATTATTTAAACTTACCAATAAAGAGTTTCAATACATCTGAAATTAGAAATCACACCAATACTATTACAGAAATCAAAACTCCAACATTAAATACTTTAATACAAAATAACAAAGTGTTTTTAAACGATATTTTTATTGAAATAGAGGAAGGAGAAGCTTTAAAAAAAGGGAGATTAGGTAGAGGTAAAAGTGTTATCATCGATGAAATAGATTACAGTAAAACAAACTTAATTGATATTATACGCGATAATGGTTTTATTATAAATGAAGATAATGGTACAAAAAAACTCTCAATATTAGCACCAAAGACAAGTGCTAATACAGTTTCAAAACCACCTTTAATATATATAGATGATGTGCTTATAAAAGATTTAAATATATTGCCTTCCTTACAAATTGAGCTTATTGATGAAGTCTTATTGGATCCTCGTGCAACATCAGAAAGTTTTATTTCATCAAATAATGGAGAGATAAGAATTTACTCTAGGAAATCAGCATTACCAAAATTAAATACAAATAGTATTTTTCCTTTTTACCTTATTAAAACAAAAAAAGGATTTACTCCATATAAAGATTTTTATAATCCAAAATATGTTTTTTATAGCTCTTCTGCTTATAAAAATCATGGAGTAATTCATTGGTTTTCTGATGTAGTTTTATTTGGTAGACAAAAAATAAGAATACCAGATTATAATCAAGAAACCATCAACTTTTACATTGAAGGTATGAGTGATTCTGGTGAGTTAATTTCAGAAGTAATTTCTATTAAAATTCCTCAGGATAAATAAAGAAAATGGTTTTTATGAGTTTATTATTTTTTTATACTTTCGCTCACTAATATTTATACCCCAATTTGAGTAATAAAATAAGACATCTAGCCAAAAGCACACGCTTTTATAGAAAATTTCATAAATACATTGCTGTACCCATGCTAGTTTTTATGTTTTTACTAGGTGCTACTGGGTTATTACTCGCTTGGAAAAGTGAATTAAATTTAACACCATCTTCACAAAAAATACAATCTACTAATTTACCGGTATTATCTTTAAATCAAATACAAGACAATGTCGTTAGTTATGTTAAAAACTTAAATTTAGATCCAACTATAAATAGAATAGATTATCGCCCATCCAAAGGCATTGCTAAAGTGCGTTTTGAAACTCATTTTACAGAATTACAAATTAATTGTTACACTGGTGAAATTACCTCCAATAAGCAACGTACTGCTGATATTATTGAAATGATTCATGACGGATCTATATTAGATTATTTTTTCAAAAATAAACCTGAAAACATCAAGCTTTTATACTCAACAATAACATCTCTAGGGCTTATTTTGTTAGCCTTTAGTGGGTTTTGGTTATGGTTAAAACCAAAACAAATTAGAGATATAAAAGTAAAACGAAAAAAACTTAAGAGTATTACAAATCACTTATAAAGCTCCCATAAGGATCTTTAAATTGAATCCCTTCAGAGTAGCGATATTTACTTAGTTTTTTATATTCGGTTAACCCCCAAAGCACAAATTCTTTCACAAAATAGCTTTCATTTTTTGAAACTTTAGGTTGATGCTCTTGTAATAACATATCTAATGGTGTTACACTATTTAAAAGTGATTGATATACTTTATCATTTAAATCATCTACCAATTCAAAACCTTCATTATTATTAAAAAACCAAGAAATAATAGTATCATAAGGAGTTTCTTCTCCTTGACGTTCTAATTTTTCAATAGCAGGAAAAAATTCTGGAAAGAGTGTCTTAACTGCTTCTCCTATTAAATTAAAAGCAACCACATCAGCACCTTCTTGTTCTCCTTCATAAACTAACTCAACTTTACCTGTAATTGCTGGAATAATACCAACAAAATCACTCATCCTTATCATAGTATTACCATCCCCGGCAATTAAAGCGCGTCGTTCTGCTGTACTTAACAAGTTTTGATATGCTGTAATACTTAAT
>CAZECB010000312.1:0-2986 GCA_964510745.1 uncultured Flavobacteriaceae bacterium
ATATATTCGTCAGCTTCTTTGAAATTTGGGAGGAGGTATGGGAGGGATTTATGATAGTGCTGTAGAGCTTTTGGATATCGGTTTTGGTCGAAGTAAAGATCGCCTAGGTTATTATGGGTATCAGCGATTTCTACATTAAGATTTAATTTTTGATAAATATTTAAGGATTTTAGGAATCGTTTCTCTGATTGGTCAAATTTTTCAAGTCGTTTAAAAACGATACCAATATTTTCATTTATATCTGCAATAATTTCTTTATGTGATACTTTTAATTTAGAATTAGCCAAATTTTCAGCCTTATAAAAATAAAAAAGTGCTTCCTCATAATTTTTAAGAAATAAATTAGCTGTACCAATATTATTATAACAATTGGTAATTAATTTTAAATCAGAAAGTTCCTTTTCCTCAAAAGTAGTAGCAACATTTAGTCCATAATTAGCATATTTTATTACATTATCATAATCTTTAAAATCACTATACAATTTGGAATTTAAGTAATAAATTTTCAAAATTTCCCATGGTTTTTTCTTAGCTCTATTCAATTTTTCTCTCAAGGCAAGTTCATAATAATTTTTTGCCTGTTTAATGTTACCCTTATTTTTATAGACTCGACCTAGGCGAGAATAGGTAGTAGTGATTGAACTTGTAGGTTTTGAAAGTTGCCTATTATAGGCAACTTTCAAATAATGTAACGCTGAATCCAATTGGCCTAGTTCAATAAATCTTCCACCAATATTATTATACCCTTTAATGATATTTACATCACTACTTTCAAGAAAATCTTCTCTAATTTTAATAGCCATCTTGTAATATTCAATAGCTTTAGTTGGGTTATCTTGAATCGAATAAGCTAAACCAATATTATGATAAATCAAAGCATGGAGTGAATCGCTTTGATTTAATTGATTAACTATTTTCTCACAATCCTGTAAAATATCAATTGCCTTTTGGTATGCCTTAATTTTCTTTAGTTTTTTACTCAAATCTATTCCTACATCTATTGCATCTTTGACTTTATGTTTCATTTTTAGTTCGTCAATTGTTAACTGATAGAACTTTATACTCTCTTCATAAGCCTTATCCTTCCATAATTTCTGTGCGATACTTAAATTATAACTAATAGAGTCAATAGTAGAGTTTTCAGTTTGACCAACAAGATTATAATATCTTAAAAAAAAGAAAGAAAGAACAGCAAAAAATAGGATGAAATATTTTTTCTTTTTCATAAAATTTGGACTCCTTTAAAAATAAAGATAGTTTTACCTGTCTATTTTATCCAATGATAAAAATCCATTGGCGAATTATTTAATTCCCAACGGATTTTTGTCAATAAGTTTTATATTATCTTAATAAAAATACTAAATTATGAGTAATTTCATGTTCGTAATTAAACATAAATTATCCTGAGATTATTTTTAGTCTTCAAGGCAAAAACGCATCCGCTAAACAGGCTGACCGAGAATAGCGGTTTTCCAGACTTTAAGAGTTTTAAAAACTTGGGAAGTCTTGACAATCAACGGATTAAACTTCCCAAGTCTTGGAGACTTTTTAAGTTTTGGGTATTCAGGGTCAGTTTGTATAGAGCATCGCTGAGTATTTTTAATTAAAAAAATTAAAAAAGAAGCCAAAATGCCCCTGCGTTAATTGTGAACAGAAAATTATTTTAGCTATTCTACTACTTTACCACCTTTTATTTTTACATTTAATAATTGAAAAGGAGTAGCATTCGATTCGATTGAATCCTTAGCTTCATTAAAATTATAACGCATTGTTTGGTTAATATACATTCTCTTTGCAGCATACTCAGACACTCGTGCTGCTGCCATTGAAGTTCCATCTAGGCTGATAAAAGGATCAACATTAATTTCATCTAAGGGATCAATATAAGTACTAACAACACTTTCTCCTCTAGCAGCCATATCTACATGTTCTAATCCGTAATTAGAGAATTCCCACAAACCATGAGAAGGTTTAACTTTTGTAGCTGCAACTGCAATAATATTATCAGGATATTTTTGATTAAAACTAGAAGGATAGTGATAAAGTCGTTCTCCATTAACCTCGTAATTATCATTATCTCGTTTTTCATTTCCTGCAGAAGTAACGACTAAGATACCAGCTTCCTCAATTTTCTGAAACATGTTAGGAAGCATTCCAATGGTATCTATAGGGCTGTAATATCCTAAACTTAAATTAATAATTTCTGCCTTTTTATGAACTGCATATTGGAGTGCACATACAAGATTAAAAGCATCACCTCCTTCTTTATTAAAAATTTTCAAATCAATTAATTGCACATTTTGACTTCTAGAAATTATACCTGCGACATGTGTACCATGACCATTATCATCATTTACAACAGGTGATTCGTCTGCAAAATTGTATCCAAATTTATCATCTAACAAGCAATTTTCATCATCATCTTTCCCCAAATCACCAATTACTTCCTTCTCATTTTTCCATTTAAAATCTTTGAGGTTTTCATGATTGAAATCTATCCCCGTATCAATAATTGCTACTCTTACTGCGTCTTTAGGAGGCGAATTTAAGATAGGCCATGAACTAGGTCGGCCAATAATCCTTTCTTGTATTAGTCCATCTCCTACATCTTTAGGAGGCTTAGGTGAAAATGCATAACTAGGACTAGGCAAGTCTATTATAAAGTTCAAACCCGTCCCTAAACCAAAACCTCCACTTTCATCTACAAGATCCCCCTCGTTAGTTTTAACTCTTTCTTCTGGTGTCAAAGGTGTATCTCTTCCATATATTCGAATACTATCACATGCACAAGAACGAACCACCTTAAAGCCTTTATCCTCCAAAATTTCTAACTCACCTTCATTTCCCTCATCTATCCCCGTCACCACAATCTGACTACAATAATATCTTTGAAAGATAGTATCTAAAACACATTCCTTCGGATTATCAGGGTCTCTTTTTGTAGTAATAAGTGTATCAACACAAACAGCATTAATCTGACTTGGAC
>CAZECB010000313.1:0-2962 GCA_964510745.1 uncultured Flavobacteriaceae bacterium
CAATTAATCATGCGGCCATATGCGCCACTTGGGTTATTGTATATATCATCTTATTTAAATGAAAATAATGTAGAAAATCATGTGTATGACTCTACGTTTTATTCCAAAAGTAACCAACTTGAGTTTATAGAAGAAAAACAACCAAAAATTATTGCTATATATACTAATTTAATGACAAAAATTAATGTTATTAAATTAATAAAAACTTTAAAAAGTGAGGCAAAATATGGTTTTCCAAAACTCATTTTAGGTGGCCCAGACATTACCTATAATTCTGAAAATTACCTTAATACAGGTGTTGATTTTCTTATTATAGGAGAAGGAGAGCAGTCGACTTTAGAGCTTTATAATGCTATAATCAATAATGAAGATTATAGTATTATTACAGGTATCGCCTATTTAGAAGATGGGCAACTAAAAAGAACGTCTCCTAGAGTTAAAATAAAAGATTTATTAGAATTACCATTACCAAATCGAGACGCAATTCCTATAGACAAATATTTAGACACATGGAAAACGCATCATGGAAAAAGTTCTATGACGGTAAGCACGCAGCGTGGCTGCCCATATACTTGTAAATGGTGTAGTACTGCAGTTTATGGGCAGAGTTATAGAAGACGACCAACAAATTTAGTTGCTGCCGAATTACGTATGCTTAAAGAAAACTACAATCCAGATAGTATTTGGTTTGTAGACGATGTGTTCTCAGTAAGTCATAAATGGATTAAGAGTTTTCATGAAGAAGTGATAAAACAAGACGCCATTATTCCTTTTGAATGTATTACCAGAGCAGAACGTTTAAATGATGAGGTTTTACAATTATTAAAAGAAGCGGGTTGTTTCAGAATATGGATTGGTGCAGAGAGTGGTTCACAAAAAATTATTGACGCCATGGATAGACGTGTAGATGTAAATGTCGTAAAAGAAGCCATTCAAAAAACCAATGCTATTGGTATTGAATCTGGTACTTTTATTATGGTAGGATATCCTGGTGAAAATAAAGAAGATATTAAAGAAACTATTACTTACTTAAAAGCAGCAAATCCATCACATTTTACCATTACTGTAGCTTACCCAATAAAAGGCACTTCTTTATATAATGAAATAGAAGATAAAATAACTATACAACCTAATTGGGAAACTTCAACAGATAGAGATATAGATTTTAAGAGAACGTATTCTCGGAAATTTTATGATTATGCCGTAAGACATATTGTCAATGAAGTAAATTATAACAAGGAGTTTTTAAAGAAAAAAGATAAAAGTTTACTAAAAATTTTTAAATTAAAAACAAAATCTATGATTGCAAATATTGCAATGAACCTAAATAAGTAAGTATTAATCAATTCAGTCTAGTAATTTATTTAGGCAAATGCTCTAGTTAAATATTTATGTTAATTCTTGTTGTTTTAAAATAACACTTGCAATTTTCTTTTCAAATGGAAACCCAAAGAATTTATGTTTACATCGAATTTTAGCTATAGCTTGTAGTGGTTTATAAATATTTTTTTGATTAGTATATGCCATTTTCATATAAAACTTAAACTTTTCAAAGAAATCATACTTTTCTTCACTAACCCAAGGTCCTGAAGAACTTATGTAATCAAAATTTGCCCATTCATGAATATTTTTAGGTAATTCATAACCTTCTTTAATAACATCATCTGTAATTTTTGTACCGGGGTAAGGCTTAAAATAAAATATCGGTGTTGCAAAATTTGGATGCATGCTATTCAATTCTAACGCAACTTTAACCGTTTCTTCAACACTTTTATCAGATTCTTTTGGAAAACCAACAATAAATGGAAATTGTACTGCTATCCCAAGAGCTTTACAACGTTCAGCACATTGATATACTTGCTCTATTTTGATATCTTTTTTTAACCAATCCATCATTTCTTGTGAACCACTCTCTACTCCAATCAATAATCTTCGTAGTCCAGATTTTGCACAGGTTTTAAAATCTTCAAAAGTCATACGAGACCCTTGATCGGCTCGCATTGTTGCTGCCCATGTAAAATTGAGTTCCTTTTCTATCATTAGTTTAGAAATTTCAATCACACGGTCTGTATATGTGAAATAGGTTTCATCTTGTAAATTTAAATCTGTAAATTGATATTTTTTATGTAATTCTTCAAGTTTTCCTACCATAATGTCTGGGGATATGGCAGTCCATTTTCTATTATAAACAAAAGGATCTGCACAAAAGGCACATCTAAAAAAACATCCTGTTGAGGATATATAATCTAGTTGTCTTCGTCCTTTCTTTTCAAAGTATTTTTCGACATCTATTAAACTATAATCCACATCTGCACATTTATTCATGTCCATAATCACCCGTGGTGGGTTTTTTATGATTTCTCCTTGCTCATTTCGATAACAAATTCCTTTTATTTTAGATAAATCGTTAGAATTAATATTATTAGAATAATGCTCTACAAGTTCTACAAATACTCCCTCTCCTTGACCTTGTACTGTAACATTAATAGTCATCTCATCTTTTAACGTTTCTTCAGGAAATAAAGACGTATGCCAACCACCCCAAATAACAGGTATATCATCCCTTAATTCTTTTACAGCTCTTGTAACTTCCAAGGCATTCTTAATTGGCTTTCCTGTTAAAGATGTAACTCCAAAGCATATGGCTTCATCAATTTGCGCTTTAATTGTTTTAATAGGGTCTTCATCTATTCTACCATCAACAATAATAACTTCGTATTTTTCTTTATCTAACATCGAACCTATAGCTAATAAAGCTAATGGCATATCAAAAAAAACGGCTATTGGATTATATAAAATTATTTTATGTCTACTCAAGGTTTATCTATTAAATATTAAAAAAAGCACTTTAGGTTTTTAATCTAAATTTTTCGTTGTACTTTTATTTTAATCGAATTTAACGATTATATTTATGGCTCTAGACTAGAAGGTTTCATTTTTTTATAAATATATAATAATTACT
>CAZECB010000314.1:0-2957 GCA_964510745.1 uncultured Flavobacteriaceae bacterium
TTTCTGGCACAAAAAATGGGTCTCGTAATAATGTGGTCCAATCAAATGTTTTTTTATTGAGATGAGGTAATACATCTTTAACATATAATATCCCAACTACAGTATCAATATTATCTTTATAAACAGGAATTCTGGAATAGCCGTTACTAATAATTTCATCGATGATAACAGGAAATGGTGTATCTATATTTAGGGTGAAAATATCCATTCGGGGACGCATCACCTGTTTTGTATCTGTATTACCAAAAGATACAATGCCTTCTAGTATTTTCTGCTCTTCTTTAGTGGTATCATTAGTATCTGTTAACTCCAAAGCTTGTGAAAGCTGATCTACACTAAGATTACTTTTTTGTTTGTTAAATATCTTTTGCAATTTAATCGTTACAAAACGCATAGGTAAACTCAACGGTGAAAAAATAACATCTAAAACTTTTAGTGGAATTGCCATAAACTCCGAAAATTTCACTTGATTTCTACTCGCATAAATTTTAGGAATAATTTCCCCAAATAAGAGGATTAAAAACGTAGCTGTTACAACTTCTAAAAGAAATCGTAACCAAGATGTTGTAATAGCTTCAAATAGTGTTTCACCCAAATACGCAAATAGCAAAACAATGGCAATATTTATAAAATTATTGGCGACCAAAATTGTCGCTAGTAATTTTTTTGGTCGCTCTAAAAGAGATGCCACAATACGCATAGCTTTAGAACCATTGTCTATACCTTCATTAATATTAGTCTTTGTTAATGAAAATAATGCGACCTCGGCACCAGAAATTAATGCTGAAAAAACTAATAGTACAACTAATACTATTATACTGGTTAAAAACGATGCACTTAAACTAAATGCAAAAAATAGTACTAAGGGTTCGGGATCCAAAATTAAAATATACTAAAATGGTAAATCGTCATTATCTTCTGGCATAGCAATATCTGCTGAATTATTTGGCGTTGGTGCGGTAGTTGCAGAGTTTTGATTAATAGGTTGTTGCTCATTTTTATTAGTCAAAAATGTGAATTCTGTACATTGAATTTCCGTTGCGTAACGATCTTGACCTTTATCGTCTGTCCATTTTCTGGTTTTTATTCGGCCTTCAATATATACTTTATCGCCTTTTGTTAGATATTTTTCACAAATTTCTGCTGCTTTATTACGTACTACGATATTATGCCATTCAGTATTAGTAACACGTTCATTGGTTTGTCTATTGGTGTATGTCTCATTAGTTGCTAGCGGAAAACGACCCACACAATTCTTATCGTCAAAATAATGCATCTTCACTTCATCACCTAAATGACCTATAAGCATTACTTTATTTAATGTTCCTGACATAATTAAGTTTTATATAAAATTATTGTATCCATTTTGATTAATGATTAAAAATAGTAAAAATTATGACTTTGCCAGATATGTAAAATCAAATGTGTTAATAAAATCACTGATTAAAACAGGCACAGGATATTGCTTTAGCTCTTGTATTAAAATGGCTTCTTTGGGTAGTTGATCTACTTCCATAATCCAAAACTTAGTATATAAATGTTGATGCGATAACTTATGGATAATATCTTCAGTATTATATAAAGTATAGCTTTGCTGCTTTCCTTTAAAAAAAATAGGCTGTTCTATTTTTCTAAATTCCTTCACATCTAAGCTTTTAGAAGTCTCTACTAAAGGAAACTGATATAAATTTTGCCAAATGCCCTTACCTTCCCGTTTTTCTAATAGCGTCTTTTCATTAGCGTCTATATAGACCAAGAAATTAAAAAACTTTTTAGTAACCTTAGTTTTTTTCAATTTAACAGGTAACTCATGTATTGTATTTTTCTGCAATGCAACACAGCTATTTTGCAACGGACAATCATTACACTTGGGTCGTTTAGGCGAACACTGTCTGGCACCAAACTCCATGATGGCCTGATTAAATGTTGCTGGAGTTTTAGTATCTATCAATGTGGTAGCTAATGTCTTAAACTCTTTAATACCTTTGGTAGAATTAATAGGCGTACTTATTCCAAAATAACGCGATAATACTCTGTAAACATTACCGTCTACTACAGCAGCAACCTCATTAAATGCTATTGAGGCTATGGCACTGGCCGTATAATCACCTACACCTTTAAGTTTTAGTAAATCTGTATAGTTATCAGGAAAATGACCATTTAGCTCAAAAGCAATATACTTTGCAGTAGTATGAAGATTTCTGGCTCTAGAATAATAACCTAGTCCTTGCCATGATTTTAAAACAGCTTGCTCATCTGCATTTGCTAAATCAAAAATCGTCGGATATGTTTCAGTGAAATGCTTGTAATAAGGTAAGCCTTGCTTAACTTGGGTTTGCTGTAAAATAATTTCCGACAGCCAGATGTAGTAAGGGTTTTTGATATTACGCCAAGGCAAATCTCGCTTATTAACTGAATACCAATTGATTAAAACTTTACTAAAATCCATAAACTAACTTGAAATTGCATGTAAAAATAAATGTTTATCTCATTAAATTTTAGTGATTTACACCTTATATATTGAATATAAATTACATATATTTGCAACCAATTTTTTTATAATCATAAAAAATATAAGTAATGACTAAAGCAGATTTAGTAGCAAAAATTTCTGATAAGCTTGGCATAGAAAAAGGTGATGTACAAGCCACAGTAGAATCTTTTATGGACGAGGTTAAAAACTCATTAGAGAATGGTGATAATGTGTATTTAAGAGGCTTTGGAAGCTTTATTATTAAGACCAGAGCTGAAAAAACGGGTAGAAACATTTCTAAGAATACAACTATTAAAATTCCTGCTCACAACATTCCTGCTTTTAAGCCTGCTAAAGCTTTTGTAACTAAGGTTAAAGATAACGTTAGTGTAGCGTCTGAAACAAAATAAACTATTAATATAAATCCAATTATTTATGCCAAGTGGTAAAAAAAGAAAAAGACACAAGGTAGCAACGCACAAGC
>CAZECB010000315.1:0-2941 GCA_964510745.1 uncultured Flavobacteriaceae bacterium
AAAGAATGTTATAAATGTGATTTCAGATTTTCCTAATCTTGGAGTCAAGTCAGGAGGATTATTAAAAAGTAACAAATTTTTATTTTCTGGAAGCGCAATATGCTTAGTTTTTTTAATATTAATGTTATTACAATTAAATTCATACTTAAAGGTATATCAACAAAAAAGAAATAACTAGATGAATATTCTAATAACAGGAGGAACTGGCTTTATAGGGGCTAATTTTATTCCATATTTTTTAGAAACTCATAATGATATGCACATTATAAATTTAGATAAACTCACTTATGCAGGTGAGTTTTCTAATTTAAAAGAGGTAGAAAATAACAGGCGATATACTTTTTTAAAAGGTGATATATGCGATGAAGAGTTAATAAGAGCTCTTTTTAAAAAATATGAATTTCAAAACGTAATACATTTTGCTGCAGAATCTCATGTAGACAATTCTATAAATAGCCCTAAGGAGTTTATTAAAACAAATGTATTAGGGACATTTAATTTGATAGATACAGCTAAAAAATTATGGATGGATGGACCGAATAAAATAAAAAAAGGTTTTGAAAATAGTAGGTTTCATCATATTTCT
This sequence comes from uncultured Flavobacteriaceae bacterium, assembly GCA_964510745.1. Classification (GTDB taxonomy): domain Bacteria; phylum Bacteroidota; class Bacteroidia; order Flavobacteriales; family Flavobacteriaceae; genus AU392. The sequence continues at coordinate 587 of CAZECB010000315.1, forward strand.
ACAGATGAAGTTTATGGATCATTAGGCGAATATGGATTGTTTTCAGAAGCTACTGCGTATGCACCTAACAGCCCTTATAGTGCTTCCAAAGCATCTTCAGATTTTATAGTAAGGAGTTATTATCATACTTATGGAATGAATGTAGTAACTACTAACTGTAGTAATAACTATGGGCCCAAACAGCATGATGAAAAATTAATTCCAACAGTAATAAGAAAAGCATTGTGTGGAGAAAAAATACCTATTTATGGAAATGGGAAAAATATTAGGGATTGGTTATATGTTTTAGATCATTGTAAAGGCATTGATTTTGCTTTTCAAAAGGGAAAGCCTGGCGAAACTTATAATATTGGAGGAAATAATGAGTATACTAATCTAGGAATTGTAAATATAATTTGTGAAATCTTAGATGAAAAGTTGCCTAAAAACACATCATATAGAGAATTAATTTCTTTTGTAAAAGATAGACCTGGTCATGATTATAGATACGCCATTGATGCCTCAAAAATTGAAAACGAGTTAGGTTGGAAAGCAAATGAAAATTTTGAAACAGGAATTAGAAAAACGATAGATTGGTATATTAAAAAATATAAGAAATAAATGAAGGGAATTATATTAGCAGGTGGTTCTGGAACACGATTGCACCCTCTTACTAAAGTAGTAAGTAAGCAATTAATGCCTATTTATGATAAACCTATGATATATTATCCGTTATCAACGTTAATGTCTTCAGGAATCAAAGAAATCCTGATTATTTCAACTTTAAAAGATGTACCAAAATTTAAAGAGCTTTTGGGAGATGGTAGTGACTATGGATGTATATTTAAATATGAAATACAAGAACAACCTAATGGATTAGCAGAGGCTTTTATTATTGGGGAAACTTTTATTGGAGATGATGATGTGGCTTTAATATTAGGTGATAATATATTTTATGGATCAGGATTAACTGAAAATCTTCAGGCGAATACAAAACCAAACGGAGGTGTTATTTTTGCATATCATGTTCAAGATCCACAGCGTTATGGGGTAGTAGAGTTTAAATATGGCAAAGCAATTTCGATTGAAGAAAAACCAAAATACCCAAAATCAAATTTTGCAGTTCCTGGCATTTATTTTTATGACAATTCTGTAATGAATATTGCTAAACACATTTCGCCTAGTGATAGAGGAGAGTTAGAAATCACGGATGTAAATAAAATATATTTGGAACAAGGAAAGCTAAACGTCCAAATATTAGATAAAGGTACAGCATGGTTAGATACAGGTACGTTTAGTTCACTAATGCAAGCATCTCAATTCGTTGAAGTTATTGAAGAAAGACAAGGCTTAAAGATTGGTTGTATTGAAGAAACAGCATTTAAAATGGGATATATTGATGAGAGTCAATTGGAGAGATTAGCAAAGCCATTACTAAAAAGCGGGTATGGTAAATATCTTCAACAATTAATATAATAATATGCAAGTTGAAGAAACATATTTAAAAGAATGTTATGTGTTAACACCAAATATTTTTGAAGATAAACGAGGTTTATTTTTTGAAAGCTTTAATGCTAAAACATTTGAACAATTGACGAATTTAAAAGTAAACTTTATACAAGACAATCAATCTTTTTCTAAAAAAGGTGTTTTAAGAGGACTTCATTATCAAGAGGGAGATAACTCTCAAGCAAAATTGGTAAGAGTTATTAAAGGGAGTGTTTTAGATGTATGTTTAGATTTAAGAGAAACGTCTAAAACTTTTGGAAAATATTTTTCAATTATTTTAAATGATACTGAAAACAAACAAGTATTCATCCCTAGAGGGTTTGCTCATGGTTTTGTGGTGTTAAGTGATACTGCTATTTTTGCTTATAAATGCGACAATTTTTATAATAAAGCTTCAGAAAAAGGAATTATATATAATGATCCTAACTTAAATATAGATTGGAAAATTCCTGAAGGAGAGCTTATTATTTCTGATAAAGATTTACAGTTAACAACATTTGAAAACACATTCAAATGAAACCTAAAATTTTAGTCACAGGAGCAAGAGGTCAATTAGCAAAATCAATAAAAAACTTAATTTCAAAAGTGAGTGATGACTATGAATTTACCTTTACCTCTAAAGAAAAACTGGATATTACAAATCAAGAAGATATTAATCTGTTTTTTAATAAAAATCAATTTGAATTTTGTGTTAATTGTGCTGCTTATACTAATGTAAAACAAGCAGAAATAACTCCTGAAAAGGCTTTTAAAGTAAATACAGAAGCAGTAAAATACTTAGCTATAGCATGTAATACATCAAATACTACTTTGATTCACATTTCAACAGATTACGTGTTTGATGGAAATAACAGAAGAGTACCTTAT
>CAZECB010000316.1:0-2936 GCA_964510745.1 uncultured Flavobacteriaceae bacterium
GGAGTTCATTTTTCTGCTAATGTTATTAAAGGTCATAAAACAGGATATTTTTTAGATCACAGGGATAATAGAAAACGCGTAGGGAAATTAAGTAAAGGAAAAACAGTACTAGATGTGTTTTCTTATGCTGGTGGGTTTTCAATACACGCTTTAGCAAATGGAGCAGAAACAGTAACAAGTTTAGATATCAGTAAACAAGCATTAAATATTGCAGTAGACAATGGGAAATTAAATTCATATAAAGGAATTCATAAAACACTCTGTGGTGATGCTTTTGAGGTGATGACAGCATTAATACAAAAAGGTAAACGTTATGATGTCGTAGTTATTGATCCGCCAAGTTTTGCAAAGCAGCAATCAGAAATAGAATTAGCAAAAAAGAAATATGCACAATTAGCACAGCTCGGAGCTGCACTTACTGCAAAAAATGGGTTACTTGTTTTGGCTTCTTGTTCTTCCAGAATTTTAGCTCAATCTTTTTTTGATTTAAATCAGAATGTTTTGGCAACTCACACACGAAAATTTAAGACAATTTTAAAAACACAACATGATGTAGATCATCCTGTTACCTTTCCTGAAGGTGCTTATTTAAAATGCGGCTATTATCAATTTATAGATTAAGACTTTAAGTTTATAACACGTTGTAAGAGTGTTGGATGCGAGTAGTGCATAAAAATATAAAGCTTATGAGGTGTCAAATTACTTAAACTATTTTTAGATAATTTTTTTAATGATGAAATTAAAGGCTCTGCTTTATATGTGTATTTAGCATAATCATCTGCCTGATATTCAAATCGTCTGGATACATAATTCATGATAAGGCCAGTGAATTCAGAAATTGGCGTATACAATAAGCCAAAAGCAACTAAACCTACATGAAAACTAGCCTTTTCCACACCAATAGCCTGAGATAATAAGGGATTAGAAATAAAAATGGAAAGTATAAACAGTGTTAACCCTGTAAGTAAAACAGAGGTTACTAAGTTAAAAATGACATGCTTTTTCTTATAATGACCAACTTCATGTGCTAGAACAGCAACAATCTCTTCATCCTCTAAATCATTTATTAAAGTATCGTAAAGTGTTACACGTTTTTCACTGCCAAAACCAGAAAAATAAGCATTAGCTTTTGTACTACGCTTGGAACCGTCTATAACAAAGATTTTATTTAAACTAAAACCAACAGATTTAGCATAATCAGAGATTTTGTCTCTTAAATCACCAGATTCTAGAGGTTCTTGCTTATTAAATAGTGGAACTATTAATCTGGAATAAAAAAGATTCATAAAAACAGTAAAAACTGTGACTAGCAACCACGTATATAACCAAAATTGATTTTTTGTAAGTTGATAAAACCAAATAATAAGAGCTAAAATACTACCTCCAATAACGGCAGACATTAAAAGCCCTTTTATTTTATCAATAAAAAACAGACGTTTAGTAGTTTTGTTGAATCCAAAACGTTCTTCAATAACAAAGGTTCTATAATAAGCCAAAGGTGTAGAAATAATATCACTAGCTAAAATGATAATACCGAAAAAAAGTAAACCTAATATAATGCTGTTATCAGTATACTGTCTGGCAAAACTATCTACATATTCAAAGCCATCTAAAAATAGAAATCCTAATGTTAATACAATTGAGAATGAAGAAGAGAAAAGTCCAAATTTATAATTTGTTACTTTGTAATTCTGAGATTTTTCATAAGCAACAGTATCATAAACATCATGTAATTCATCGGGGATGGTATCCCTATATTGCCTTGCATTAAGCGAATCAATAATTTTGTCTTTAATAAAATTAATGATTAAAATACCTATAATGATATAGAATAGTAGAGTTGCACTCATAGTAGAAATTCACGTTTAGTTTTTAAGATTTAAAACCCCGTTGCCGTTTAGCCTCAAAAATAAGAATTCCAGCAGCAACAGAAACATTCATAGAATCTATTTCGCCTTGCATGGGAATATGAATATTTTTAAAAGAAACGGTTCGCCATACTTCAGTTAGTCCTGTTGCCTCCGTACCAATCACTATAGCCGTTGATAAACTGTAGTCTTGTACATAATAAGGTTCAGATTCCTGTAAAATAGCAGAAAAAATATTAAAATGATAATGGTTTAAAAAAGTGATAGTATCTTCTGTTGTAGCCATAGCTATCTGATTTGTAAATATACAGCCTACACTAGAGCGAATAATATTTGGATTATATAAATCAGATTTTGGATTAGCAATAATTACCGCATCTACATTTGCAGCATCAGCAGTACGTAATAATGCGCCAATATTACCAGGTTTCTCAGGAGCCTCGGCGATTAAAATTAAAGGGTTTTTAGATGTAAGCTGTAAATCCTTTAAATCATGAGATTTAGAATTAACTACAGCAATAACACCTTCTGTAGAATCTCTATGAGCTAATTTTTTAAAAACCTCTTTAGATATTTTAATAATATCAATATTATATCGGCTCATAGCACTAGCTTCACTTTCAGGAAAGAGATCATTGTAAAATAACAAAGTATCTACGGTATAACCACCTTTAATAGCCAATGATAATTCACGTTTACCTTCAATAAGAAATTGATTTGTTTTTTTACGCTCACGAGATTTTTCCTTAAGCAGTAAAAGCTGCTTTATATACGGATTTTGCGTGCTTGTAATTAATTTAATCATCCTTAATTAATATCAATTTCACAAAAATATCTCAATAAATTAGAATACAAAAAATTAAAGTCATAAACTATCTCTGATAATGCTTTACACTAATATTACCAAATTTCTTAATAAAACTTTATAATATAATTCATGATTTAGTATAGTTTAGACGTACTTTTTTTATATTTAGCAATTAAAACCAAAATTTAACCTATACTGACCATAGTATTTAAATTCCTCATAGCCAAATGAAAAAAATTACATTTATTTTATTTGTATTA
>CAZECB010000317.1:0-2934 GCA_964510745.1 uncultured Flavobacteriaceae bacterium
ATATGCTTTTACTATATATGCTTGTTTACTCATAGTTTTTATTAGTGTTTTAAAAATTAGAGTCTAGAATCTAGACAATTAGAAATTAGACTAATCTCTGAGATTATCTATAAATTTTCCTAACATTTTTTGAATTTGTGATATCTTATTTTCTAATTCGTCGAATTTATCTTTGTTTAAATAGTTTTCGTTAAACGAGACAATTAACTGTGTTTCCCATTCAAAAGCTGAACCTAGACTATTTTCTAAATATTTTTTGAAATGTTTATCTGTACTTTTACTTGAACCTTCAGAAATATTAGATGGTATTGAAACAGCACATCTATTCATTTGACTAATCAAATTGAATTTTTCAAGATCAGGGAATGTTCTAGTCAATTTGTAATTGTCACTTACTAGTGCAATTCCATCTTGCCAAACTTTTAATTTTTTAAAATTATGCCTTCCCATAGTCTAGTTTCTATATATCTAACTGTCTAGATTCTAATTTCTAAGTGGTTTCCCAGTTTTTAACATGTGTTGTATACGTTCTAGTGTTTTTCGCTCTGTACAAAGTGATAAAAATGCTTCACGCTCTAGATCTAATAAATATTGTTCATTAACTAAAGTAGGTTCAGATAAATCTCCACCTGCCATGACATAAGCTAATTTATTTGCTATTTTATGATCATGTTCACTAATATAATTAGAAGCTTCCATAGCATCTGTACCTACTAAAAACATACTTAATGCCTGTTTACCAAGAACTTTTATATCTTTACGTTTTACAGGTTGTGTATAACCTGCCTCAGCCATTAATTTAGCATGTGCTTTAGCAGTAGCAATTTGTCGATCTTTATTAACAACAACGATATCTTTTCCTTTTTGAAGAATTCCTAAATCAAAAGCTTCATAAGCAGAAGTCGCTACTTTAGCCATACCAATAGTTAAGAAATATTCTTGTAAAATATTTAATTCTACATCTCCTTTTCTAAAGGTGTCAGAAGCTCTTAATGCCATTTCTTTTGAGCCACCGCCACCAGGAATCACACCAACTCCAAACTCTACAAGTCCGATGTATGTTTCTGCTGCAGCGACTATTTTATCTGCATGCATTGATATTTCACATCCACCACCAAGAGCCATTCCGTGAGGAGCAGATATAGTTGGGATTGATGAATAACGCATACGCATCATCGTGTCTTGAAAATATTTGATAGCCATATTGAGTTCGTCATATTCTTGCTCTGCAGCCATCATAAATATCATCCCTATGTTTGCACCAACAGAGAAATTTGCAGCTTGATTTCCTACGACTAAACCTTGATGATTTTTTTCTGCTAAATCAATTGCTTTATTTAACCCAGCAAGTACATCACCACCAATAGTATTCATTTTAGATTGGAACTCTACATTTAAAATACCATCACCTAAATCTTCAACAACAACTCCTGAGTTTTTAAATACTTCTTTAGATGCTCTAATATTATCTAATATTATAAATGCATCTTGGCCAGGAATCTTTTCTTGAGATTTCTTCAGAATATCATATGCGTAAGTAGCACCATCATTTACAGTATAAAAAGATGTACTTCCAGATGTAAGCATCTCATTTACCCACGCAGCAGGTTCTAAACCTTCAGCTTTCATCATCTCAATTCCTTTTTCTACACCTATAGCATCCCAGATTTGAAAAGGACCATGCTCCCAACCAAAACCAGCTTTCATAGCATCATCAATTTTATACAAATCATCTGAAATTTCTGGAATTCGGTGAGTTACATATGCAAATAAAGCAGCGAAAGATTTTCTATAAAATTCTCCTGCTTTATCTTTTCCTTTTACTAATACTTTAAAACGATCAACTACTTTATCAATAGTTTTAGTCAACTCTAAAGTGGCAAATTTTGCTTTTTTAGCTTGTCTGTATTCTAAAGTATCTAGGTCTAGTGATAAAATTTCTTTTTTACCTTCTACAGAAATCGCTTTTTTATAAAACCCTTGTTTTGTTTTACTACCTAGCCATTTATTTTCCATCATGGTATTGATGAAACTGGGTAATTTAAATAGCTCTAAGCGTTCATCATCTTTACAATTATCTCCAATTCCGTTAGCAACATGAACTAAAGTATCTAGACCAACAACATCAACTGTACGAAATGTTGCTGATTTTGGTCGCCCAATCACAGGTCCTGTTAATTTATCAACTTCTTCAATAGTCAAGTCCATTTCTTTTACAGCGTGGAATAAACTCATGATGCTAAAAATACCAATTCTATTTCCAATAAATGCAGGCGTATCTTTTGCAACTACAGATGTTTTTCCTAAGAATTGTTCTCCATATCCATTTAAGAATTCAAGAACAGAAGAATCAGTTTTTGGGCCTGGGATAATTTCAAATAATTTAAGGTAACGTGCAGGATTAAAAAAGTGTGTACCACAGAAGTGTTTTTGGAAATCTTCAGAACGCCCTTCACTCATGAATTTAATAGGAATACCAGAAGTATTTGATGTGATTAGGGTTCCTGGAGTACGATGCTTTTCTAATTGTTCAAAAACTTGTTGTTTGATATCTAACCGTTCTACAACAACTTCCATAACCCAATCTACACCTTTTACTTTAGCAATATCATCTTCAATATTACCAGTTGTAATTCGGTTTTTAAAAGAAGAATGGTACAATGGTGCGGGTTTAGATTTTATAGATGCAGTTAATGCATCATTAACTAAACGGTTACGCACTATTTTGTCTTCTAAAGTTAATCCTTTAGCTTTTTCTTTATCATTTAATTCTCTGGGAACAATGTCTAATAATAGGACATCTACACCAATATTAGCGAAATGACAAGCAATGCCACTCCCCATAATTCCAGAACCGATAATTGCTATTTTTTTAATTCTACGTTTGCTCATTATTGTTTATTAAATAGATACTTTTTTATTATATATTTTTTT
>CAZECB010000318.1:0-2917 GCA_964510745.1 uncultured Flavobacteriaceae bacterium
ATATACAATCAATACATAATCTTATTAATAAATACGCCCTCCGCGTTAAGGATTCAAACAGCATCCTTTTTGACATAATCATTAACTCTATTTAATAATTAAGACAAGATAGAGTTAATACATAACGCTTTAAACACTCATCCAAACAGCCCTCAAAAAGATAGAGGGGAAAGCATGACCTCTTGCCCCTTTTTGGCAAACGGAATGCTATCAAAAATACATCTAATTAATATCTACTAATTATACACTTATATATTGTGGGAGTTTGTTTATACTCCTATCTTTGCACTTTTAATATTTAAATTATTCATGATTAAGATTACTTTACCAGATGGTTCGATAAGAACATACGATAGCGGCGTAACTGCTATGGATGTTGCTAAAGATATTAGCGAAGGGTTTGCACGAAATGTTATTTCAGCAAAATTTAATGGTACAACTATTGAAACTGCTACTGAGTTAACCACCGATGGTAATCTTACCTTATATACATGGAAAGATGCGGAAGGAAAAACTGCTTTTTGGCACTCTTCTGCTCATATTTTAGCGCAAGCTTTAGAAGAACTCTATCCAAATGTAAAATTATGGGTAGGTCCTGCTATTGAAAATGGATTTTATTATGATGTTGATTTAGGTGAAGGTGTTATTTCTGATAAAGATTTTAAGGCTATTGAAGATAAAATGCTAGAGATTGCTAGAGGGAAGCATGATTTTAAAATGCGCTCAATATCTAAAGCTGAAGCATTATCATATTATAAAGGAAAGAATAACTATAAAGTTGACTTGGTTGAGGGTCTTGAAGATGGTACTATTAGTTTTTGTGATCATTCTACTTTTTCTGATTTATGTCGTGGTGGACACATCCCAAATACAGGAATTGTAAAAGCTGTGAAAATATTGAGTGTTGCAGGTGCTTACTTTAAAGGTGATGAAAAGAATAAACAGTTAACTAGAGTTTATGGAATTTCGTTTCCTAAACAGAAAGAATTAAAAGAATATTTAGAACTTCTTGAGGAAGCTAAAAAGAGAGATCATAGAAAATTAGGAAAGCAATTAGAGTTGTTTACGTTTTCTAAAAAAGTAGGTCAAGGTTTACCGTTATGGTTACCAAAAGGTGCTGCCCTACGCTCTAGGTTAGAAGATTTTCTAAAAAAAGCACAACAGAAAGCTGGCTATGAAATGGTAGCGACACCGCATGTAGGGCAAAAAGAACTTTATGTTACTTCTGGGCATTACGCTAAATATGGAGAGGATAGTTTTCAACCCATAAAAACACCCAAAGACGATGAGGAGTTTTTATTAAAGCCTATGAACTGTCCGCATCACTGCGAAATATACAATGCTAAACCTTTTAGCTATAAAGAGCTTCCAAAACGTTTTGCTGAATTTGGTACTGTATATCGTTATGAACAGAGTGGTGAGCTACATGGATTAACTCGTGTTAGAGGATTTACCCAAGATGATGCTCATATTTTTTGTACTCCAGATCAGTTAGATCAAGAGTTTAAAAATGTGATTGATTTGTCATTATATGTATTAGGATCTTTAGGTTTTGAAAACTTTACTGCTCAAGTATCTGTAAGAGATATGGATAATCTAGATAAATATATAGGTAGTCTAGATAATTGGGAAAAAGCTGAGCAAGCTATTATCAATGCTGCTAAAGACAAAGAATTGAATTACGTAATAGAGCAAGGCGAAGCTGCTTTTTACGGCCCTAAATTAGATTTTATGGTCAAAGATGCTCTTGGGAGACAATGGCAACTTGGAACAATACAAGTAGATTACAATTTACCTGAACGCTTTGAATTAACTTATAAAGGAAGTGATAATGAGTTACATAGACCTGTAATGATTCATCGTGCCCCTTTTGGAAGTATGGAGCGTTTTATTGCACTTTTATTAGAACATACTGGCGGAAACTTTCCGCTTTGGCTCATGCCAGATCAGGCTATTATCCTGTCTATTAGTGAAAAATATGAAAAATACGCACAAAAAGTTTTAAATCTGTTAGAAAATGCCGAAATTCGCGCCCTCGTAGATAACAGAAATGAGACTATGGGTAAGAAAATTCGGGAAGCAGAAATGCAGAAAATCCCATATATGATTATTGTTGGAGAGAATGAAGAGAAGGAGATGAAAATTACTGTTAGGCAGCATGGAGGCGAAGATTTAGGATTGGTTACAATTGATGAATTTTCTAAAATTGTGAATACAGAAATTAAAAAAACATTAAAAGAATTTAAAGTTTAATCATAAAATATAGAGTCATAGCAATACGTAGAAAAAGGTCTAGAGGACCGCTTAGAGTCATTAAAGAAGATCAACACAGAATTAATTCTAAAATTAGAGTTGAGGAAGTAAGACTTGTTGGAGACAACATTGAAGTTGGTGTATACTCAACTAAAAAAGCAATGGAAATTGCTGAAGAACAAGGATTGGATCTTGTAGAAATTTCTCCTAAAGCGATTCCACCCGTTTGTAAAATAATGGACTATAAAAAGTTACGTGATAAGGCTTTAAAATCAAAAGCGACTAAAGTTATTGTAAAAGAAATTCGATTTGGTCCTAATACAGATGACCATGATTATGAATTTAAAAAGAAACATGCTGAAAAATTCTTAAAAGAAGGTGCTAAATTAAAAGCATTTGTATTTTTTAAAGGACGTTCAATTATATTTAAAGAGCAAGGACAAATTCTGCTACTACGTTTAGCGCAAGATTTAGAAGAGCACGGAAAAGTTGAACAAATGCCTAAATTAGAAGGTAAACGTATGATTATGTTTATTGCTCCAAAAAAGGCAAAGTAAGTATTAAAAATAGAATAAGCGAAGTAATTAAATAAAAGGAAAATGCCTAAGATGAAAACCAAGTCTAGTGCCAAGAAACGTTTTAAGTTGACAGGTTCTGGAAAAAT
>CAZECB010000319.1:0-2910 GCA_964510745.1 uncultured Flavobacteriaceae bacterium
TTATGACGAAGTATTATTGTGTAAAAAAGTTACGCACGACTATCGTGAAATTATGTTGAGTGTTTTTAAGAACTTCATAGAAACAAATTTCGATGCAAAAACGCTCGAAATCATAAAAAAGATAACCAAGGGCTTATTTTTCACATTAATGCCGTTGCACGAACAAGATGACAAAATACAATTATATTATAAAATAGCAAAAAAACTTTAAATTTTATTTTTTTCAAATATAGGAATCAAAGCTTACTTTTACAGCATGATAATTACAGATACGCATACACATTTATATAGTGAAGTTTTTGATGAGGATAGAAATGAAATGATGCAACGCGCCATACAAGCAAATGTTAAACGTTTTTTTATACCTGCTATTGATTCAACCTATACAAAAGCAATGTTAAGATTAGAAGCAGATTATCCAGAATATGTATTTTTAATGACCGGGTTACACCCTACTCATGTGAAAGAAAATTTTAAAGACGAATTAAATCATATAGAAGAGTTGCTTTCTAAAAGATCTTTTATAGCAATAGGTGAAATAGGGATTGATTTATATTGGGATAAAGCTACATTACAAATTCAACAAGAAGCATTCCGGTATCAAATACAACTGGCTAAAAAATATCAACTCCCAATTGTAATTCATTGCAGAGAAGCTTTTGATGAAGTATTTGAAGTGTTAGAAGCTGAAAAAGGAAATGATTTATTCGGAATTTTTCACTGCTTTACAGGAAGTAAGAAACAAGCACATCAAGCTATTTCATACAATATGAAATTAGGCATAGGCGGTGTAGCTACATTTAAAAACGGAAAAATAGATCAGTTTTTAAACACAATAGATTTAAAACATATTGTTTTAGAAACAGATGCTCCTTATTTAGCGCCTGTGCCTTATAGAGGGAAGCGTAATGAAAGTAGCTACATTACTAACGTATTAGAAAAGTTGTCCTATATATATAATGTATCAGAAGAAAAAATTGCCGAAATTACCACAGAGAATTCAAAAACCATATTTGGAGTTTAACTTATGAGCAGATCTAAAATCTTGTTAATATATACTGGCGGAACCATAGGAATGATAAAAGACCTTGAAACTGGAGGACTGCGTTCTTTTGATTTTGATAATTTATTATTAAAAGTACCCGAGTTAAAATTATTAGATTGCGATATCAACACGGTTTCTTTTAAAGAACCTATTGATTCATCAAATATGAATCCAGATTATTGGGTAGAGATTGTAGAACTTATAGAAACTAATTATGATATCTGTGATGGATTTGTAGTATTGCATGGCAGTGATACAATGAGTTACTCTGCTTCAGCATTAAGCTTTATGTTAGAAGATTTAGCAAAACCAGTTATTTTTACAGGCTCTCAATTACCAATAGGAGATCTAAGAACAGATGCTAAAGAAAATTTAATAACATCAATACAAATAGCGGCACTTCAAGAAAAAAATAAACCTGTCATTAAAGAAGTTGCTGTTTACTTTGAATTTCAATTATATCGAGCCAATCGTACTACAAAAATCAATGCAGAACATTTTGAAGCATTTGCATCCCTTAATTATCCCGCTTTAGTAGAATCTGGTGTGCATTTAAGAATAAATTATGAATACCTTTTTAAACCTAATCTTAGAAAAAAATTAAAAATTCATAAAACATTAAATGCTAATGTTGTTATTGTAAAATTATTTCCTGGAATGTCTCAGACCATTTTAACAGCCATTTTTTCTGCTCCAAAATTAGAAGGCATTATACTTGAAACATTTGGAGCAGGTAACACAACTACCAATAAATGGTTTATTAATCTATTAAAAGAAACTATAAAAAAAGGGATACATATTATAAATGTTACACAGTGCTCAGGTGGAAGTGTAATTATGGGGCAATATGAAACAAGTACACAATTGAAAAAAATAGGTGTTATTTCTGGACATAATATTACTACAGAAGCAGCAGTTGTAAAATTAATGTATTTATTGAATAAAAAATTAGCTGTTAATACGTTTAAAATTGCCTATGAAACGTCATTAAGAGGAGAGTTGTATTAAAATTAACAAACAAAATTTTAAGATTTAAACTTTTTTTTGTTATTTCCCCGTCCGTAAAAAAATGATTTATAGAGAGGTGGCCGAGCGGTCGAAGGCGCACGCCTGGAAAGCGTGTATACGTTTTGCGTATCGAGGGTTCGAATCCCTTTCTCTCTGCTGTAAATTTTTTAAACAGTAAATTACTTTTTTTTGTATATCTTTAACCCTTTAACTAAAATAATAAAATTAAGATTTAAGAACATGAAGAGATTATTTTCTATTCTAGCCATTGCGTTTTTTATGGCAATTGGAACCGTAAACGCAGCAACAGCTAGCGTAAATACAACTGTAAATACAGTTATGACAACATTACAAGAGGAAGCTGAAGTAGTTCCATCCAATAACTTTCATCAAGTATTAAAAAGTAGATTTCTTGAAGGAGGCCCAGGATTTATGGGAATTGTATTGTTATGTTTAATTCTAGGATTAGCAATAGCTATTGAGAGAATTATCTTTTTGAATTTATCTACAACTAACTCAAAAAAGTTAACTCAAAATGTTGAAGATGCACTTTCATCTGGAGGTGTTGAAGCAGCAAAAGAAGTTTGTAGAAATACAAAAGGACCTGTAGCATCTATATTCTATCAAGGTTTAGATAGAGCATCAGAAGATATTGACGCTGCTGAAAAAGCAGTAGTCGCTTATGGTGGTGTTCAAATGGGGCAATTAGAGAAAAATGTATCTTGGATATCATTATTTATTGCTTTAGCTCCAATGTTAGGATTCATGGGAACTGTAATTGGTATGATTCAAGCTTTTGATAAAATCGAAGCTGCTGGAGGTATGGATGCTTCATTGGTTGCTGGTGGTATTAAAGT
>CAZECB010000320.1:0-1017 GCA_964510745.1 uncultured Flavobacteriaceae bacterium
AAGCAAGTCTCAATTTTTATTGAAACTACTTTTTATAATGCTATTGATAAAGGTAATGGATATGATTTTAAAAATACAGAAATTAATACTTTTAGCAGTTTAGATGCTACTTTTGATTTATTAATAAGTATAGGTGGTGATGGTACTATTTTACGAGCAGTGACCTATGCGCGTGAATTAGCCATTCCAATAATAGGAATCAATACAGGTCGATTAGGATTTTTAGCAACTATACAAGAAAATGATGTTGTTTTTGCTATTAATGAGATCTTAAATAAAAATTATCGGATTTCTGAACGTACACTGGTAAGCATTACAACATCTCCTAAAAATGAAGACATTCTTGATTTTAATGTGGCACTAAATGAAATTGCAGTAAGCAGAAAGAATACGACTTCAATGATTACTGTTGAAACAAGTTTAGATGGCGAATATTTAACGTCTTATTGGGCAGATGGACTAATAGTATCCACGCCAACAGGGTCTACAGGATATTCACTAAGTTGTGGTGGACCAGTAATTATGCCTGAGTCTAATAACTTTGTGCTAACACCAATTGCACCACATAATCTTAACGCAAGACCTTTAATAATTCCTGACACTACAGAAATAACAATTAAAGTCAGCGGGCGAGAAACAAATCATTTAGTATCTCTAGACTCTAGAATTGCAACTTTAAATAATGAAACTAATATCACCATTAAGAAAGCAAATTTTAAAGTTAAAATAGTAGAGCTCAATAACGAAAGTTTTTTAAATACACTCCGAAAGAAATTGCTTTGGGGTGAAGACAGACGAAATAAACAATAAAATTGCTTTAATTCTGTTTATCTCTAATACTAAACCGCAAATTATTATAGCAAAATCATATTTACTATATTTGCAAACTTTTATGTTTTATGAGATATTTTTTCATCTTAATTATGAGTCTTTTATCCTATCAAAATAGCCATTCCCAGATTTATGAAGTTGGAGCGTTTATAGGAGGGAGTAACTTTATTGGAGATGTAGGTAGTA
>CAZECB010000320.1:1027-2895 GCA_964510745.1 uncultured Flavobacteriaceae bacterium
GGAGGCATTGTAAAATGGAACAGAAGTCCTAGACATTCATGGAGGCTGTCAGCAATATTCTCAGATCTTGAAGCATTTGATAACAATTCAAATGATCCTAGAAGAGAGCTAAGAGGATTATCGTTTAGCTCTAGTGTTTTTGAAGTTTCTGGAGGTATGGAATTTACTTTTTTTGAATTTAATCAACATGATGGAAAAAATAAATTTACCCCTTATTTATATTCTGGAATTAGTGTCGTTAATCACGACAATTTTTATTTTAACACTACTGGTGATTTAATTGAAGAAAACACTTCTGATTGGACATTTGGTATACCTATTACCTTAGGAGTGAAAGCAAAAATTGCAAGACATATTGTTATCGCAGCAGAAGTTGGCGCTAGATATAGCTTTTCGGATGCTTTAGACGGGAGCTTTCCTGATGATGATGCATTAGCAGCACAATTTGGCTTTGGAAATATCAATAACAATGATTGGTACGTGTTTTCTGGAATTACACTAACTTATTCTTTTGGTCAAAAACCTTGTTATTGCTTTGATTGACATTAAAACCGAAATACAACAACACTCAATCCCTTCTCACATAGCGATTATTATGGATGGTAATGGGCGTTGGGCTAAGTTAAGAGGTAAATTACGTGTATTTGGTCATGAAAATGGTGCTACTGCTGTAAAGCAAGTTGTAGAGGCTTGTACTCAACTAGGTGTTAAAAATTTAACACTATATGCTTTTTCTACAGAAAATTGGAAACGCCCAAAACTAGAAGTGCAAACACTCATGAAATTACTTATTTCTTCGTTAAAAAAAGAAATGAAAAGTCTGCATGAAAATAATATAAAACTTAGTACTATAGGTAATTTAAAAACCCTTCCTACAAAGGTACTTCAAGAATTATCTGATGTTATTGAACTTACAAAAAATAATACCAGAATGATCTTAACTGTTGCCTTAAGCTACGGTTCTAGAGATGAATTGATAAATACTGTGAAAGAAATATCAATTAAAGTTAAAAATAATATAATTTCGTCTGATAAAATTGATGAATCAGTAATTAATGAGCATCTTTACACGCATCGGTTACCTGATGTAGATTTATTAATTCGTACTAGTGGAGAACAGAGAATTAGTAATTTTTTACTTTGGCAAATTGCATATGCTGAATTATATTTTACTGATGTATTATGGCCAGATTTTGGAAAAGAAGAATTATATAAATCAATTAAAGATTACCAACAAAGAGAAAGACGATTTGGAAAAACTAGCGAACAACTTAAATAATTTAAAAAAATTGAAAACCTATACCCTAAACTTCTTTCTTATATTACTTTTATTAAGCAGCATACATCTTTCTGCTCAAGCTCCTGTTGTTGAAGAAGGGAAAGTATATAAAATAGAAAATATTACTACTTCAGGAAACACTAATTATGGCTCACAAACCATAATTGCTTTTTCTGGATTGAGAAAAGGCAAAGAAATTATTTTACCCGCTAGCAAAGAAATTGGTGATGCAATTAAAAAACT
Organism: uncultured Flavobacteriaceae bacterium; assembly: GCA_964510745.1. Classification (GTDB taxonomy): domain Bacteria; phylum Bacteroidota; class Bacteroidia; order Flavobacteriales; family Flavobacteriaceae; genus AU392. Next base: position 2,550 of record CAZECB010000320.1, read on the forward strand.
ATGGGCCTCTAAACTTTTTAGCAGCGTTGATATATTTATCACAAAAATAGAAAATGATGCTATATCTTTAGAAATAGAACTTACTGATTTACCTCAATTGGAAGAATTAACAATAACTGGAGTTAAAAAATCTAAGTTTAAAGACATTATTCAAGAAAATAAACTTCAAACAGGTACTAAAGTCACAGAAAACTTAATCACTACCACAAAAAATTATTTAGAAAATAAATATCGTGAAAAAGGATTTTTAAATGCTCGCGTAAGGATTAAAACATCAGAAGTACAAGATTCAATTGATATTAGAAGAATCAATATGGATCTTAGCATTAACAAAGGTTCAAAAATT
>CAZECB010000321.1:0-2882 GCA_964510745.1 uncultured Flavobacteriaceae bacterium
TCAAGGTATTTATATTGCACCAAGTGCTTTTGAAACTTGGTTCATCACAGATGCGTTAACTTATGAGGATTTAGATAAAACAATAGCTGCTTGTAAAGTGGTTTGTGGGGAATTGTGAAAGTGGAAAAGGACTCTAGATGGTGTAGATAAAATATATAGTAAAATAAAATTAAAAACTCTTTGAAGAATCTTTTTCAAAGAGTTTTTTTAGTCAACTAGTTTTGTTTTGTGTACGCAAGCCTTCTTGATGCTTTTCGCATTAAAATGTTTATCAGATCTTCAGGACTACTTCCAATACTACCACGAACTTTTTTATTATAATTCCAAAGTAAAACGCCATCTTTAGCATTATGTACACTCATGTTTATGATAGCATTATTCGTACTTCCTAAAAAACCAACAAATAAGGTTAATGCAACAGCAGCACCTTCAGACATTGGTTTATTAGTTTCAAAATCTCCAGAAATTACAGCATCAACCTCTAGTATTTCAGCTAACTCTTTAGGAGTATAATTCGTTATATTATCATAATTAATATCTTTTTTACTTAGTATGGCAGTTGTTGTTCTTGGGTCTTGAATTTCTAAATTTTGAAGTTTCCCTCTCTTCTTTCTTTTTAAAAACCATGAATACATAGCTGTTTGAATTCCTTCTCCTTCAGCTTTTTCTAATTCATGAAGTTGTTCGTTAGACATATCTTTCATTTGTTTTGGACGCAATTTTACTTGAGTCTTAAAAGGGACTATTGCTATTATTTTATGATCCTCAGCAATTTTATCAAAATCTGGATTGACATATAAACTCGTTTGACCATAAGAAAAAAAAGTAATTAAAATAAATAGAATTGAGAACAAGGTTTTTTTCATAATTAAGTTGGTTTAGTAATTGTTATACCAAATATACGCTTTTTCTTAATTGAAATGTCGTTAATTTGTAATTAGAATTTTTTACATGACAGGACTAGTTTATAAATCTACAGGAAGTTGGTATACCGTTAAAACCAGTAATGGTAAAACCTATGAATGCCGCATGAAGGGAAGGTTCAGATTAGATGGTATTAAAAGTACCAATCCAATTTCTGTTGGTGATTATGTGGATTTTAAATTAGAAACAAAAAACCACGAAGAAACAGGTGTTATTCATAGTATACATGAACGTCAAAACTATATTGTTAGAAAGTCAGTAAACCTATCCAAACAAACACATATTATAGCCTCTAATATTGATCAAGTGTTCTTATTAGTAACTATTAATAACCCACCCACATTTACCAGTTTTATAGATCGATTTTTAGTGTCTTCAGAAGCCTATTCAGTAAAAACTATTCTACTGTTTAATAAGATAGATGCTTATGATGAAGACACGTTGTTAGAAGTGAAATATCTAGCAACACTATATCGAAATATTGGTTATGAGTGTATAGGAATATCTACAAAAACAGGAAAGAATATAGGTAAAGTAAAACAACTTATGGAAGGTAAAGTAAGTATGTTTACTGGGCATTCAGGCGTTGGAAAATCTACTTTAGTTAATGCCATTGAGCCAGGATTGAGTTTGAAAACAAAAGAAATTTCATCACAACATATGCAAGGACAACATACAACTACTTTTGCTGAAATGTTTGATTTGGATTTTGATGCAAAAATTATTGATACTCCAGGAATTAAAGGATTTGGAGTTGTGGATATGGAAAAAGAAGAAGTTGGTGATTATTTTCCTGAGTTTTTTAAATTAAAGCAAGATTGTAAATTCAATAACTGTTTACATTTAAAAGAACCCAAGTGTGCTGTAAAACAAGCCTTAGATAATGATGAATTAGCTTATTCACGTTATAAAAGTTATCTGCAAATTTTAGAAGACGAAGACGAACATTACAGAACAGATAATTTTGAAAAAGAATGAGAGCAGTCATTCAACGTGTTTCAAAAGCTAGTGTCACTGTAGAAGAAAAAAAAGTGGCTTCTATTCAATCAGGCTTACTAATTTTACTAGGAATTATTGATGAAGATATTTTTGAAGATATTCAATGGTTAACTAATAAAATTAGTAATCTTCGTATTTTTAATGATGACAATCATGTCATGAATAAATCTTTAATAGATACTAAAGGGGATGTTATTGTCGTAAGTCAATTTACATTACAAGCAAGCACAAAAAAAGGAAATAGACCAAGTTACATAAAAGCTGCAAAACCAGATATTGCTGTCCCTTTGTATGAAAAATTTATATCTCATTTAGAATCTGTTTTAAATAAAAAAGTACAAACAGGTGTCTTTGGAGCAGATATGAAAGTTGAATTGTTAAATGATGGCCCTGTGACTATTATTATAGATACTAAAAATAAAGAATAATGAACATAAAAAACGCACAACAAGCTGTAGATAATTGGATTAAAACTCACGGTGTTCGCTATTTTAACGAACTTACTAATATGGCGCAACTTACTGAAGAAGTAGGTGAGGTAGCCCGTATTATAGCGAGACGTTATGGAGAGCAAAGCGAAAAAGAAAGTGATAAAAATAAAGACCTAGGAGAAGAGTTAGCCGATGTGATGTTTGTCGTATTATGTTTAGCAAATCAAACAGGAATCAATCTTCAAGATGCCTTTGATAAAAAATTAGATCTAAAAACAAAAAGAGATCACGATAGACATCATAATAATGAAAAATTAAAGTAAATTTATTCCCGCGAAAGCGGGAATCTTTTTATATGAACCTTCTACTCAAAAAATCAACATTAAATACCACTTCTTCAATAGCAATCACGGGTTCAAAAAGTGAATCTAATAGGTTGTTGTTATTACAAGCTTTGTATCCAGAAATTAATATAGAAAACGTTTCTAACAGTGACGATTCTCAATTAATGACTAAAGCATTAGCTTC
>CAZECB010000322.1:0-2861 GCA_964510745.1 uncultured Flavobacteriaceae bacterium
AATAGCTTTATTAAATGTTAATACACGTTCTCTTGAATATTCTCTTTTTTCTTTTCCAAAATCTGTAAGATGGATAAGTACACCACGCCCATCTTTAGGATTAGGTCTTCGTTCTATTAAGCCTAAGTTATCCATTCGTTTTAATATTCTAGATAAACTTGTAGCTTCCATTCCCATTTTTGGACCTAAAGCAGTAGAAGGTGTTCCTTTTTCTGGATCAATACTTAAAAGTGTAAAACCTGTGGCCATTGTAGTATCAAATTTTGATGCTTCTTCATTATACATTTTGTTAACGGCTAACCAAGTGGTCCTAAGTACATAATCTATTGTTTTATCTTTCATTTAAACTTTGTTTGTTGAATAATAGCAATACAAATATATGAAAATTTACTATGCGCGCATAGTAAATTAAGAAAACTTAACAAAAATGTATTTCAAATAAGAGTAAATTAAAAAATAGAGTGTTTTAAGAGCGGTAAATTTTTTCAATAAGATCTGCGTATTTTTCTTTTACTACGTTTCGCTTCATTTTCATAGTAGGAGTAAGATGACCTCCATCAATAGACCATACATCTGGAGTTAATTCAAAACGTTTTATCTGCTCCCATTTACCAAAATTCATATTACAACTATTTATTTCTCGTTGAATATTATCAATAATGATTTGAGATGCTACAATTTCAGTTTTTGATTTACCTATTTTTTTATGCTTTCTATCAATCCAACTTTTAATGAATTCAAAGTTAGGCTGTATAATTGCTGCAGGCATTTTTTCACCTTCTCCAATGACCATGACTTGTTCAATGAATCGAGATTGTTTTAATATGTCTTCTAATAGTGTGGGAATTACATATTTACCGCCAGAAGTTTTAAACATTTCTTTTTTTCGTCCTGTAATTTTTAAAAAACCATTAGCGTCTATTTCGCCTTTGTCACCAGTGTGAAAATAATTTCCAGACATAACTTCTGCAGTTTTAATTTCATCTTTATAATAGCCAATCATCACATTAGGACCATTTACAAGAATTTCTCCATCATCAGCTATTTTGACTTCTACATTATCAATTAATCGACCTACAGCTCCTATTTTAAATCCATCATTTCTGATATCATTCACAGAAATAACAGGAGATGTTTCTGTTAACCCGTATCCTTCCATAATAGGCATTTCGGCAGCAGCAAAAATTCTAGTTAAACGTGCTTGTAAAGGTGCACTTCCAGAAACCATAAATTTTAAATTCCCACCAAGACCTTCTTTCCATTTACTGAAAATTAATTTTCGAGCTATTTTTAACTTTTGTTCATATAGCCAACCATTTTTTCCATAAGGCTCAAATTTAAGCCCTATAGTTACTGCCCAAAAAAATATTATTTTTTTCAGACCAGAAAGCTCTCTTCCTTTACTTATAATTTTATCATATACTTTTTCATATAATCTAGGAACAGCAGTCATGACATCTGGTTTAATTTCCTTGAGATTATCAGGCATTTTTTCAATTGATTCTGCAAAATAAATTTCAACACCACAGTATTGGTATAGATATAAAATCATACGCTCAAATACATGGCATACAGGAAGAAAGCTTAATGCTTTTGATTTTCCATAATTTAACGGTACTCGCTTTTCGCTATCTAAAACATTTGAAACCAAATTATTATGAGATAGCATGACACCTTTAGGAGTGCCTGTAGTTCCAGAAGTATATATTATAGTTGCTAAATCTTCAGGAGTAACTGCATCTTTTCGTTTTTCAACTTGATCTTGATTACTCTCATCTTTACCAAGTTCTAATAATTCAGAGTAATGTTTGCAGCCCTCAATATGATCAAAGCAATACACTTCTTTTAATGATGTGTTTGCTTTTATAGCGTTAATTTTTGTTAAAACATCTGTATCAGAAACAAAACAATAAATAGCTTCACTGTGATTTAATACATATTCATAATCTTCTGCGCTAATAGTGGGATAGATAGGTATATTTTGAGCACCCACTTGTAGCACTCCAATATCCATAATATTCCATTCTGTCCTGTTGGTAGTAGAAATTACAGCGATTTTATCTCCTTTTTCTATACCTAATCTTAATAAAGCTCGACTTATAGTATTGGCTTTATCAATATAGTCTTGAGAAGAAGTTGATTCCCATTTCCCATTATATTTTGAGGTGAATGCTTGTTGTAAATTATAAGTGTCACGCTGATAATATGGAAAATCGAAAAGTCTAGCAATTTTTGTCATTGAATTATTATGAGTTTAAGAAGTGCCAAAATAGATAATAAATAAAGATATAACAAATAGCTTAACTATTTGAAATAGATATTTATTGAATTTATGATTTAATCAAAAACCAAGGAATAACTTACGATAAACATTATTTTTCTTTTAAAAGTTTAAAATAAATAGTGTTGTCATGAAACTCCATAATACTTTTAGCAAGTGTTAATCCAATGTCTGATTCGTCTTTTACGAGTGATGAAATAATGAATGAAAATATTATCTTTTATATTATCAGGAATACTACTACCATTCATTGATATAAATAATAGTATATTAGTGTTCTAATCAATAAAATAATAACTTTATGAAACATCATCAGAAAGCAGTTTTAATGCTAATGCTTTCATTTTTCATGTTTTCTTTTTCAGAGATAAAAGAAATAAAGCATAAAATAAAAATTATAAAGAGTTCAAAAGAATTGAATACAACTGAAATTATACTTAAAGATGGTGAAACTCAATTGTACTCTGGAAATGGTGAAATTTTTTATGTTAAAGTCAAATCTAAATCTATAAATGGAAAGATTACAACTAATGATTATAAGAAAGTAAAACGTAAAGGTGTTGAATATAATATAGCTTAT
>CAZECB010000323.1:0-2840 GCA_964510745.1 uncultured Flavobacteriaceae bacterium
CGCAGCATCTTCCTTTAGATTACATCAATAATCGTACAGGTGAAGTTGAAAAGAATAAAACCTACTATATACATTGTGCAGGTGGTTACAGATCAGTTATCGCAGCATCTATATTAAAGGCACAAGGCTTTAATAATGTGATTGATATTGCTGGTGGTTTTGGTGCTATAAAAAAGACAAACCTTCCTATGACAGATTTTGTATGTCCGTCTGAGCTATAGAAAGAACATCCTATTATCATATAAATCTCAAATCAGGGTAATTAAAAGCTATCTGATTTGAGATTTTTTATTTAACTTGTTTACTCCTAAAACATAAGTGTGCTAAACGTTTAAATGTATGCCAACACTATTTACTAAGATCATTAACGGTGAAATACCTAGCTACAAAGTTGCCGAAACGGAAGACTTTTATGCGTTTCTAGATATTAATCCTAATGCTAAAGGACATACGTTATGTATCCCAAAACATGAAGTCAATAAGATTTTTGACTTGGATGAATCTACTTATCTTAATTTAATGGCGTTTTCCAGACGCGTTGCTTTGGCTATTGAAAAAGTAATTCCATGCAAGCGTATAGGCATGTCTGTTATTGGATTAGAAGTACCTCACGTTCATGTACATTTAATCCCATTACATTCTATGGAAGATGCTCGTTTTTCTAATAAAGCACAATTATCTCCTGAAGAGTTTAAAACAATTGCAAAGCAGATTACTGATGCTTTTGTATAATATTTAAGCAACTACTTTTAGCATAATTTGAATTGTAGTGCCTTTGCCAAGTTCTGAGGATAATACCCTGATTCGACCTCTATGATAATCTTCTATAATTCGTTTGGCTAGAGATAAGCCTAAGCCCCAACCTCTTTTTTTAGTTGTAAATCCGGGTTCAAAAATCGTATGAAATTGATTTTTAGCAATGCCTTTACCTGTATCTTTAACTCTTACATACACATATTTTTCTTTTTGATGAATTGCAATGCTCAGTTGTCCTTTTCCCTTCATGGCATCAATAGCATTTTTAACTAAATTTTCAATCGTCCAACTGTAAAGTTGCTCATTTAAATTCACTGAAATTTCTTTATCAGGTGCGTCAATTTCGAATGCTATAAGTTTTGATGATCTTGATTTTAAATATTCAAAGGATGACTTCGTTGCTAAAACAATATCTGAAGTTTCTAAAGTAGGTACAGAACCTATTTTGCTAAAACGATCTGTAATGGTTTGCAAACGATTAATATCCTTTTCAATTTCTGATATGTAATCTGGATTTACGTTTTCTGCTTTTAAAATTTCTGTCCAACCCACTAATGATGATAATGGTGTTCCTATCTGATGTGCTGTTTCTTTAGCCATTCCTGTCCATAGTTTATTTTGCGCGGCATTCTTAGAACTTCGATAAAAGAAATATACAACAGCGCCAAAAAGAAAAATAATGAGTAATAGCCCTAAAGGATAGTATTTTAATTTATTTATTAGGGGTGAATTACCATAATATATTGTAGACAGCACTTTATCCTTGTATCTCACTTCTATGGGCTTATTCTCATTTTCAAAACGCCTTATGAGTTTAGTAATGTATAAAGAATCACTGGCTTTGTCTTCAGAAATATTATTTGACTCAAAGCTTCCATCAGCATTAACCTTTATCATTGGTGTTGTTTTATTGCTGGTTAATATCTGAAGTGGAAGTTCTCCAATATCTAAATTTAGATCTATGTTTTTACTTAATTCACGTTGGGCAGACGACCAGTTTTTCATTTTATTACGCTCTTCTGCTTTAAAATTTTGAAAAAACACATAGGTGTTTAAAAGTATTAGAGATATAATGATAAATGACAATAAAATTATTAGCCATCTGGTTAAGTTCCTAGAGTAATTATATAGCATAATGCTGAAAATTTATGTCTAAATATAAGTCAATTATAAAAACCATATCTTACTATAAACTAACGTAGTATTTAAGATTTTATGGTAATTAAAATTATTTATTGAAAAATATAATGCAATCTGTTATTAGTTTATAGTGAATAATTAACTTTATACTGTTAAACTCGGTATTTAAAATTTCATTTTATGAAAGTTGTTAAATATGTTACATTAATTGCATTTATCATTTCCATTGGAAGTATTATTTGTGGTTTTTCCTTAAATGTCAACTATAATCAAAAGCTTATTGGTTTTGGTGTTATTGGTCTTTTTTTCATTGTTTTCCCTTTGTTTTCTTATTACAGATGGAAAGACAAAAACGTTCTGGATTACATGCTCACCAAAGAAAATCTAGATAAAATGCGTGAAAATCAGAAAAAAAATAAGCACTGAAAATTTGATATTTATAAATAAACCAATTAATTAACCAACTATCTTATTTAATAGCTTACCTTTGTACTTTAATTTTTATTTATTTATAATGACTGGAACAGTTAAATTTTTCAATGATTCCAAAGGATTTGGATTCATTACAAACGAAGAAACAGGAAAAGATATCTTCGTACACGTATCAAATCTTAACGGTGTTGAATTGCGTGAAGGTGACAATGTTGAGTACACCGAAGAAGAAGGAAGAAAAGGTATGGTAGCTGCTAATGTTCAGGTACTCTAAGTTATATTTCTTATCAAACAACATTTCGACGCTCAGCTTTTAGTTGAGCGTTTTTATTTTTACAGTATTAGTTTAAAAGACGTTTTTCTATAAAAAAACGCCTGAGGAGTTCTGAGGCTTCTTGTGCTAATACACCTTTAACAACTTTTGTTTTTGGGTGTAGTTGTGTTCCTAATACACTATAACCTCTTTTCTCATCGCTCGCCCCGTAAACTACTTTTGAAATCTGACTCCAATA
>CAZECB010000324.1:0-2829 GCA_964510745.1 uncultured Flavobacteriaceae bacterium
AATATTGTTCGTTTACGCCGTGATGTACTCGATGATGAGAAAAAATTTATTCTTATTTGCCAAGGATATGATAATTACAGAAACACCTGCATTTCCTTTTGCACTATTAGACCAACTAAATGATGTGTAGGCAAAATTTATTTCAACATTATTAAGAATATAAGGCCATATTAGACTTACTTGTTCTCCTTGACATATTGAATTTGTGCTTACAAATGCTAATTTGCTAGTATTATCTTTTATGTAATCTGTACCTTTTTTGAACCAACAACTTATAAAATCTAATCTATTAACTGTACTAAATTCACTAAATACAAGAGCCATATCTTTTTTCTGTTGTGAATCCCAACCTTTATAACCTAAATATGGTGGATTACCAATAATATAAACTTCATCAGTTTTATTAATTGGGCAAACAGTTTTCCAATCTAATCTTGTTGAATTCCAGTGTGTAATTTGTCCTACTTCTTTTAATGGAAGAATAGGGTTAGGCCTACCAAAATCAAATAAAGTATCTTCAAATACCCGGTTCATTTGGTGTTCTGCCAACCAAAGTGAGAGGATTGCCATTTCGTGAGCAAAATCGTCTATTTCTATTCCGTAAAATTGTGAGAGTTGAATTTGGGTAAATTCTAATGTTGGATTTTGACTTAAATCAATAATTTTTTCTAAAATTCTAATTTCCAACAAACGAATTTCTTTGTAAGTAATAATCAAGAAATTTCCGCTTCCACAAGCTGGGTCAAAAAACTTAATCTTTGATAATCTTTTTATGAGTGTTCTTAATTGGTTTACTGTTTTTGCTTTTTCAAATTCTTCATAAAGTTCATCTAAAAACAAAGGTTTTATTAGTTTCAAAATGTTTTCTACAGAAGTATAATGCATTCCTAAATCACTACGATAATCAGGAATTACCACAGCTTGAATCATTGAACCAAAAATATCTGGATTGATATCTTTCCATTGTAATTCGCCAAGGTCAATTAATGTTTTCCTTGCCTTTGTTGTAAACGTTGGGGATTTTATTGTGTCTTTAAATAAGCCTCCATTTACATATTCAAATTTTCAGGAAATTTTTCTGCGTTTTCGGTATTTAAACGCTCAAATAATTCATCTAAAAACGTATGTGTGTCTTTTCCGTTTTCGTCAGTATGTTGTGCTAAAGTATTTGTAAAAATACTATCTTCTTTAAATATTTCTGTGTCTTCTGCAAAGAAGCAAAATAATAAACGAGATAAGAAAATATTAAGATTGTGAATACTTGCTTTTGAGTTGTAAATCTGTGGGTTTTCTTCGATTAGCAAGTCGTACAAGGAAGCCATTTTGTAAGACGCATTTCTGTCCACTTCATTGTCATTTGTAGCGTTGTAAACTTCGCTTCCTGCTAATGGTAAAAAGAAATCGAAATAATTCGGTAGTTCTTTTAATTCAATATCTAAATTATTCCCGAGTTTAAGGTCTTTAGCAACTATATGTTTGTAATCTGTAACAATGGAAAACCTTGGTTTGTGTTTTGTGATTTGTTCTTCTTTTGCAATTTCCTCAATGCTACTCAACAATTTGTCAGATGCTTCTACTTTAAAGAATATTTTCTTTTTGTATAAAATTTCGCCATCTGCTTTTGCAAAATTATAATCGCCTTTTTTCAGTCGAGTTACAGAAGTTTTTGAAATTCCGTACGCAATTAACAAATCATAGATAAATTCCTCTTTTGAGAAGTTATCTATTAAGTTTTGAACGTTAGTTTTTATTTCGGTGATTTCATTTACTTTTTCTATTCAGGTTTATTAGAAACTAACAGTTCTTTAATGTCTACATTTAGAATTTCCGCAATTTTATACAAAACGTCTAAACTCGGTTGTCTTTTATTTTGGGCATAAGAGTGTACCATATTGTAACTCTTTTCCAATTGTTCAGCCAACCAGATTTGTTTTATTCCTTTTTGTTCTAAAACCTCCTTTATTCGGTTCATTTCGAATTTTTTTAATTCCGTTCACTAATGTAAATAAGATTTTTCACATACTCACTAAATGAGTATTAAAATTATCATTTCGTATGAGAGTGTGGTAGGAAAAGTCAAGCACATTTTATTTTTTTCGTGCCTCAAAAATAAAATGTGCTTGACTGCGGGTTGGCTTTTTAGAGCTTATGGCTAACGTCTCTTGTATGGTGTGTTTTCATCCCGCAGGGTGCATATGCATTATACAAATTGTTATCGGTTTTTACTTTTATTTGTTCAAACAACATTTTTTATACTTTTTTCCACTTCCACACAGACATGGTTCATTACGTCCAATTTTTGACTCGGCTCTTAGTGGCATTAAACGTGGTTCAAAATACTCATTGTAATCAAATTTAGAATTACTTTCATCTTCGTTATATCCAGACCATGTTAAAGTTACTTTTTCGTAACGTTCTGCGATTGGTAAAATATCTTTTATCTTATTGTAGTTATCAGGACGTTTAAAAGCTTCACTCACTTCCTTCCATTGACCGCATATACCTTGTGACACTATTCCCTGTTCAAATAATTTTTCTATATTGGGGAGCAACTCATAGCCTTTAATATCAATCACATTACAAATCAACAATGCTATTAGATCACTGTCAATTATATTATCATCCAAAGTGCTGTTAAGAAAAAAATGTATCACATCAGCAAACCAATTTATTGCTTCCCCTCTCCTTTCAGGATGGTGCAATGCAATTTGCTCTACCATGTCAGAAAAAGTCGTACGAGCGTAAGTGTCAATGCTAGGTTTAAACATAAACTGTTTACATGCTTCCAAATTATTGGCTGCAATTTTGAATATTGGCTCCCATATCATC
>CAZECB010000325.1:0-2819 GCA_964510745.1 uncultured Flavobacteriaceae bacterium
AATGGTGGTGGATCTCTAAAGACAGTTGTAGATATGGCTGGATTATTTATAGAAGACGGTCCAGTAGTGCAAGTACGTTCAACTGGTGAACCAAAAGAAATACTTAGTGATAGAGATAAATCATTAATTTGGGATGGACCATTAGTGATTTTGGTTAATGAGTTGTCTGCTTCAGCTTCAGAAATTTTAGCAGCAGCAATGCAAGATTATAAGCGTGCAATTATTATTGGAAGCAAGCAAACTTATGGGAAAGGAACTGTACAACAATACATTGATTTGAACCCATTAATCAGAGGTAATACGAGCGGTGATTTAGGGGGTTTTAAATTTACAACTCAAAAGTATTACAGAATTAATGGTGGTTCTACACAATTAGAAGGTGTTAAGAGTGATGTAGTTGTTCCAGACCGTTTTAGCTATATTGATATAGGCGAGAAAGATCAAGATAATCCATTACCTTGGGATGAAATTACACCAGCAAGGTTTAATAAGTGGGATAATTATTTTGATTATGAAGCGACTATAAAAAGTAGTAGTGAGAGAATGGCAAAAAGCGAGCAGTTACAATTAATAGATAAAAACGCGCAGTGGATTAAAAAAATTAGAGATAGAAATGTATTTTCTTTAAACTATGAAGAATATAAAAATAACTTAGCTAAGAACGAAGAAGAATCTGAAAAGTTTGATAAAATTGTAGATTATAAAACAAACTTAAAGTTCAAATCATTGCCTTATGAGTTAGATTTGATTGAAAATGATACAATTTTAAAAGAAAAAAGAAAACGTTGGCATACAAGTCTTAGTAAAGACGTTTATGTTGAAGAAGCTTTAAATGTACTTCATGATTTAAAAACCTCTTTCGGGATTAAAAAAGTAGCGACAGTAAAGGACTAAATAAAAATGAGTAAAGATAATAACTCATTATCTCAATTAGCGCTCCAAAAGTTTAAGAAAAACTTTTGGGGCGTTTTAAGTTTTTGGTTTATTGTAATAATAGGGTTGGTATCCATCTTTGCATATGTTATAGCACCAGATAATTCTAAAAACGCAAATCAGATGCATTTGTCTATACATTCAAAATCTCCAGGGTTTGAAGTCACGCTTTTAACAATTCCATCTCAGCAGAATTTGAAGCAAGGGTTTTTTGATAAGTTGTTTTTTGGTAAGAAAAATAATGATGATGAAATTCCAATTTCAGATTTTAAAATAGAAAACGAAAACTTAATTTATACAGAATACGCTTCAGATGGACTCATTGGTTTAGTGAAAACACTTCCGTTATCCCGTTTTTCAAAAGATATAAATACATATATTTCTCAAAAGAAGTTTTTTTTCGGAACAGATAAATACGGACGTGATTTACTGAGTCGAATATTGGTAGGTGCTAGAATTTCATTCTTTATAGGTTTTGTAGCTGTATTTATTTCGCTACTTATAGGAATTCTTTTTGGTAGCCTTGCTGGGTATTACGGAGGTAAAGTAGATGCTGTTATTATGTGGATCATTAATGTGACTTGGTCTATACCAACATTACTGTTAGTTATAGCAATTACATTAGCGCTAGGTAAAGGCTTTTGGCAAGTATTTATAGCGGTAGGGTTAACCATGTGGGTTGAAGTAGCAAGGGTGGTGAGAGGTCAGGTAATTAGTGTTAAAGAAATGCAATACGTTACTGCGGCAAGAGCCTTAGGGTTTACAGATTTTAGAATTGTCACCAAACATATTTTACCGAATATTATGGCGCCAGTAATAGTGATATCTGCTGCTAATTTTGCTGCTGCTATTTTAATTGAAAGCGGATTGAGTTTTTTAGGCATTGGCGCGCAACCACCAATGGCAAGCTGGGGCGCAATGATAAAAGATCATTATAATTATATTATTCTTGGCAAACCGTATTTGGCACTAATTCCGGGACTTTGTATTATGAGTTTGGTCATGGCATTTATGTTAATTGGTAACACGTTGCGTGATGCTCTTGATGTTAAAAATTAAGTTTTGAAGAGAAAAAATTCAATATATTCTATTATAGCATTATTAATACTTGTAGGTATTTATGCGTATGATTTGTATTTAGATAAAACATCTAAAACAGAAATTATTCAAAAAGGAGAAACTTCTAAAGACGACACGAACACTTATTTTTTGCCTACAAGTACCACAAAGCAAGTGATACATCATAATGGGTATTCATTATCTTACAATGAGGCCTATGAGCAATCAGAATGGGTAGCCTATGAGTTAAAGGCGTCACATTTATCGAGAACAAACTTTAAACGCCCTTATTTTGAAATCGATAAAGCGGTAAAAACAAAAGCAGCCCATTGGAATAATTATAAAAATTCTGGTTATGACCGTGGCCACTTATGCCCTGCAGGTGATAGGCGTTATAGTAAAGCAGCCCATGATGAAACATTTTTAACTAGTAATATAAGCCCTCAAAAGCATGATTTTAATTCAGGGATATGGAATACTCTAGAGCAAAAAACACGGTATTGGGCAAGAAAATATGATGGTGTTTTTGTAGTCACAGGAGGCGTTTTAACTAAAAAACTAAAAACCATTGGTAAAGAAAACGTTGCAGTACCTAATTACTTTTATAAAGTTATTTTAGATTATAATAATGGAAAACCAAAAATGATAGCTTTTTTAATGAAACATGAAAACTCTAAAAAGGCATTATCTAGTTTTGTGGTATCTACAGATAAAATTGAAAAATTAACAGGTATTGATTTCTTTCCACAATTAGAAGACGCTATAGAGACTAAGTTAGAAGCATCATCGAGTTACAATGATTGGCGTTTTTGAGAAAGTGTTTTTGT
>CAZECB010000326.1:0-2808 GCA_964510745.1 uncultured Flavobacteriaceae bacterium
GCAAGACAAACCAACCTCTTTTTCTATTAAAAATTGGTCGCAAGATGATCAGCCTCGAGAGAAGTTACTCTATAAAGGTAAGACAACTTTGAGTGATGCTGAATTAGTAGCTATTTTAATTGGCAGTGGGAACAGAGCTGAAAACGCTGTAGCACTTAGTCAACGTATTTTATTGGCTGCTAATAATAGCTTGAGTGAGTTAGGGAAGTTATCTGTAAAACAACTTATGGCATTTAAAGGGATAGGAGAAGCAAAAGCAATTACAATTGCTGCTGCTATGGAGTTAGGACGACGACGAAGAGGAGAGGCAGCGTTAGAGAAAAAGAAAATAGTATCTAGTGCTTCCGTTTTTGAATTAATGCAACCCATTATTGGTGAGCTATCTCATGAAGAGTTTTGGATTATATATTTAAATAATGCCAACAAAGTGATTCAAAAAAAACAATTAAGTAAAGGTAGTATTATGGGAACTTTAGTAGATGTACGTTTGGCATTGAAAACTGCTTTAGAACTCAGTGCAACTGGTATTATTTTGGTTCATAACCATCCTTCAGGAACATTAAACCCTAGTAAGGCAGATAAAAAACTTACTACAAAAATGAAAACTGCTGCAGAGAGTTTAGATATAAAAGTTTTAGACCATCTTATCATTACGGAAAAAGCGTACTTTAGTTTTGCAGATGAAACATTACTTTAAATATACGTTTAGTTAATGCTATTAGTTTATACCCATAAAATAACACCACGACTTAAATACGTCTTTAAGCAAGTCTGTACACGAATTTTAGATATTCCAGTATCTTTTACAACAACAATTGAAGAATTTATTACACATAAAAGCTTGAAAATGTCTTATACGACTCAAGCACTAGGGAAGGAATTTTTTGTGAAAAGCAATATTATTCTTTTTGAACAAGGGTTGTCAGATATAAAGCTGAATATTCAGGATTGGGGAGACACAAAATGCTTTTTTTATAATGGAGAGAAAAGTACGTTACCATTTGATGTTTTTGCAGCATCATTTTATTTATTAAGTAGGTATGAAGAATACTTGCCTCATGTTAAAGATGAATATGGTCGATTTATAGCTAAAGATAGCATTGCTTATAAACATGATTTTTTACATCAGCCAGTAGTTGATATTTGGGCATACAAATTTAGAGAAGCATTGCGTTTGCGTTTTCCAGAATATAAATTTATATCACGAAGCTATAATGTAAATCCAATCATAGATGTGCCTATGGCATACTATTTTAAGCAAAAAGGAGTGATGCGTACTTTAGGAGGGATCTTAGGTGATGTGATTCGATTTAAACCAAAACAATTATACCAGCGTATTTTAGTGCTTTTGAATTTGAAAAAAGACCCTTATAATACATTTGATTGGTTAATAAAAAAACAGAAAGAGATCAAACAGAAAGTTTCAGTATTTTTCTTAATTGGAGGTTATTCAACATATGATAAAAACATCAGCACTAATAAGAAAAAATTTGTTTCATTAATAAAATCGGTAGGAGATTATTGTCGTGTAGGTTTAAAAGTATCATATTTTGCTTTAGAGGATTTTGATGTGCTTAAAAAAGAAAAATATCAGATGGAAGCGATTATAAATACAAATTTAGAGGCTTCTAGAAATTCATTTTCTAAATTAAACCTTCCAGAGACGTATCGAAATCTTATCGATTTAGAAATAAAAGAAGATTATACAATGGGTTATGTTAGTGAAATTGGTTTTAGAGCTGGAACTTGTACACCTTTTTTATTTTATGATATTGATTATGAAATACAAACACCATTACTTGTAAATTCATATCATTTAATGGATTATAGTTTGCTTAAAAATGCGTCTTTATTAGATAAAAAAGAAACGTTAAATAAAGTAATAGACGAAATTAAAAAAGTGAATGGTACATTTACCTTCGTATTTCACAACTATACATTTAGTGATCAAGGTAGGTGGAAAGATTTTAAAGAATTATTTGCTGAAATTTTAGATTCTAGACATGCAAATTAAAAATATAGAGCACATTTTTTTTGATTTAGATCATACGCTTTGGGATTTTGATAAAAACTCTGCATTAACTTTTGAAAAAATTTTTAAAAGAAATAATTTAGATATTAATTTAAATACATTTTTAAAGATTTATGAACCTATTAATTTTCGATATTGGAAACTTTATAGAGAGGAGAAAATTGATAAAATAAAATTACGCTTTGGAAGACTTAATGATACATTTAATGAAATGCAGATAAGCATAAAGTCTAGTATGATTCATAAACTTTCTGATGATTACATAGTTCATTTATCTAGTTTCAATAATTTATTTGATGGAGCAATATCTATTTTAGAATATTTAAAACCAAAATATAAGCTTCATATTATTACTAACGGTTTTAAAGAAGCACAACAAGCAAAATTAAACAAATCTAATATTGATCACTATTTTGATACAGTAACTAATTCAGAAATGGTAGGAGTTAAAAAACCTAATCCTAAAATTTTTAATCATGCAATACAAATAGCAAGGGCAACTCCAGAAACTAGCATTATGATTGGAGATAACTATGAAGCAGATATTTTAGGAGCTCTAAATTTAGGTATGGATGCTATCTGTTTTAATTATCATAATGAAAGCCTATCAAAAGAAATAAAGGTAATATATAGTTTATTAGAAATACAGCAGTATCTTTAGCAACACTAATAAAAGCTGTATTTTTTCGTTTTAAATAGTATTAAGTATAATTTGATGAAACCTACTTTTAGATATATATTAATACTTGTAACTATTTGTTTTTTAGTAACATCTT
>CAZECB010000327.1:0-2225 GCA_964510745.1 uncultured Flavobacteriaceae bacterium
ACACGTATGGCATCAGGCTATGGTTATAGATCAGACCCTTTTACCAAAGTTAAAAAGTTTCATAAAGGTATGGACTTTACAGCACCAAGAGGAACTCCTGTCTATGCTTCTGGCGATGGTATTGTAAAGCGTGCAGATGCTGGATCTACTGGTTATGGAAAACATATCAGAATAGATCACGGTTATGGTTACATAAGTTTATATGCACATTTATATAAATACAACGTCAAAAAAAATCAAAAAGTAAAGCGCGGTGATGTTATTGGGTTTGTTGGTAGTACAGGGCGTTCTCAGGCACCTCATTTACATTATGAAATCTTGAAGGATGGAGTCGCAATTAACCCTATAAATTTCTATTATGGAAATCTGTCTGCAGAAGAGTTTGATAAATTACTAGAGAAAGCTTCATTAGAAAATCAATCTTTAGACTAATGTATATTAATCTTCCAGAAAAATTATATTACAGTATTGGAGAAGTTGCGAAAGCGTTTCATGTCAATACTTCGTTAATTCGCTTTTGGGAAAAAGAGTTTGATGCTTTAAAGCCAAAAAAAAATGCAAAGGGTAATCGTAAATTTACTCCTGAAGATATTAAAAATTTAAAATTTATTTATCATCTAGTCAAAGAACGTGGTTTTACCTTAGAAGGTGCAAAAACACATTTAAAAGAAGAAAAAAAACAGTCACTTAATACCTTTGAAATTATTAGTAAGTTAGAAAGTGTAAAAAATAAACTCATACAATTAAAAACTAACCTTTAAAACCGACCAACATGAAAAGTATAAAAAAATGGATTGTCCCTATAGTTATTATTATACTATTAAGTTTATGGGGAATGAATGTCAATAATTCAGCAGTAGATTTAAAAGAAACCGCTTCAAAAACATGGGGAAATGTTGAGAGTAGCTATCAAAGGCGAAGTGATCTCATTGGTAATTTAGTAAAAACAGTACAAGGTGCTGCTGATTTTGAAAAAAGCACACTAGAAGCTGTTATTAATGCTAGAGCAAAAGCGACTTCAGTAAATATAGACCCCTCTAATATTACTCCAGAACAGTTGGCCCAATTTAACCAAGCGCAAAGTGGATTGAGCAGTGCATTATCTCGTTTATTAGTTACTGTAGAACGCTATCCTGATTTAAAAGCAAATCAAAACTTTTTAGAATTACAATCACAATTAGAAGGCACAGAAAACAGAATTAATGTGGCAAGAGATCGTTTTAATGAAGCGGTTGAGCCGTATAATAAATTGGTGAAAAAATTCCCAAACAAACTTATTGCAGGATTACTAGGTTTTGATGGAATGGAATACTTTCAAGCTGAGGATGGAAGTGAAAAAGCTCCTGATGTAAATTTTGATTTCAAATAAAATTTTATGTCTAACACTGTTGAAGGGTTTTTAACAACTTCTGAAGAACAAGATATTATTGAAGCTATACGCTTGGCTGAACAAAACACATCTGGCGAAATACGAGTACATATTGAAAGTACGTCTAGTGGTGATATTAATACACGTGCGTTAGAAGTGTTTTCAATATTAAAAATGCACAATACCAAACTTCAAAATGGAGTGTTAATTTACGTTGCAGTTCTAGATAAAGCATTTGCTATTTACGGTGATAAAGGTATTAACGATGTCGTTCCTACAGATTTTTGGGATACTACAAAACATGATATACAGCAACACTTTAAAAATGGTGATTTTAAAAAAGGTTTAATTGCTGGTATAGCTTCTACTGGGCAACAATTAAAACAATGTTTCCCCATTGGTAATGATGATAAAAATGAATTACCTAATGAAATCTCCACCAATCTATAATGTTGAAACGTAAACACATATTGTTCTTTTTTTTAGTTGCCTTTTGTTTGAACTGTTTTCAAGTAACCGCACAGTTTGAGATTCCTGAAAAACCAAAAATTCAAACTAGTGTTTATGATTATATTAATTTACTTTCTAGTTCTCAAAAAAATACTTTAGAACAAAAATTAATTAAATATTCTGACACCACATCAACTCAAATTGTTGTCGCTATTATCTCTTCTACTGAAGGTGAGAACATTAATTATTTAGGGGCTAATTGGGGAGAGAAATGGGGAATTGGGCAGGCAAAAGAAGATAATGGTATTTTAATTTTACTTGCCAGAGATGATCGAAGAATTGGTATTAACACCGGAAAAGGCATTGAATATTTATTAACCGATGCGCTTTCAAGACGTATTATTGA
>CAZECB010000327.1:2235-2794 GCA_964510745.1 uncultured Flavobacteriaceae bacterium
TGAACGAGATATTATTCCTTATTTTAAACAAGGAGATTACTATGGTGGTTTAAACAGGGCATCTGATGCTATTTTTGAAGTCATGACAGGCGAATATCAAGGCACTAGAAAATCTAGTGGTGATGAGTTTCCTTTTGTAATACTCTTTTTCTTATTCATCATATTTATCTTTTTTTTGATTGCAATTTCTAAAAACCGAAAAGGAGGAGGCGGAAGAAATGGAGGTAATCGTAGAAGACGTGACACTCTAAGTGATATTATCGATACCATTATCCTTAGCAATGCTGGTCGTGGAGGTTACAGACGTAGCTCTGGAGGATTTGGCGGTTTTGGAGGAAGTTCGTCAGGTGGTGGGTTTTCTGGAGGTTTTGGTGGTGGCTTCGGCGGTGGTAGCTTTGGAGGTGGTGGTGCTTCTGGGGGTTGGTGATTAGTGAAGACTAAATGTTTTTCACCTAACTAACAACTAACAACTAACAACTAACAACTAACAACTAACAACTAACAAATCTACTTTTTCCGCATATAAACACTCACAGGAACACCATTAAAATCAAAACGT
>CAZECB010000328.1:0-2777 GCA_964510745.1 uncultured Flavobacteriaceae bacterium
TTCCTCTAAAAAGCGATGCAAGCATCGGGGAATTAAACCCTAAGAGATTAAATTTATAAGTTTCAAAAAAAGAAAAATCTTTAAACCCTTTTAAAGAAAATACAGCATTAATGCCGATAATGATAACTGTAATAAAATTGATTTCTCCCATAAAGTGTAAACGTAAAACCAAATATAGCATATATTTGCGAAAACAAAATTAAAGTGCAGCTACTAGGTTATATCCTTATTTATCCCATTCTTTTGTTAATTTCTATATTACCATTCAAATTATTTTATTTGTTTTCTGATGGAGTTTATCTATTGGTTTATTATATAATTGGTTATCGAAAAAAAATAGTTTATAGTAATTTAAAATTAGTTTTTCCAGAGAAGTCTGAAAATGAAATAAAACAGATTCAAAAAAAATTTTATAAGCATATGTGCGATATGTTTTTAGAAATGATAAAATCAATATCAATTTCTGAAAATCAGATCAACAAACGGTTTATTGTTAAAAACCCAGAAGAGTTACAACGCTTAGAAAGTTTAGGTAAAAGTATGATTACATTCTATGGACATTATGCCAGCTATGAATGGTCTGTAGCAGTAGGTGGTCATATTTCTCATAAAGGCTATGGTGTATACAAACCCATTAAAAACAAGTATTTTGATGCTTTGGTAAAACGTATTCGGTCAAAATACAATGTTTCTTTTATAAGTACTAAACAAACGGTTAGTACTGTTGTGAAAAATGAAGCGGAAGGTATAAAATCTATGGTGGGTTTTTTAAGTGATCAGTCTCCTAAAAATTGGAAACGAAGTTATTGGTCAGAATTTATGAGTATAAAAGTGCCCTGTTTTACGGGTGGTGAGCAATTAGCAAAAAAGTTAGATTTATCTGCTACCTATTTAAAAATAAACAAAGTAAAACGAGGTTTTTATGAAGCAGAATTTATTCCATTAGCAGATAAATCTAAATCTTTTGATGACTTTGATATTACTGACAAATTTCTTCGTGAGTTAGAAAAACAAATTCGCGAAGCCCCAGAATATTATTTATGGACACACAAACGCTGGAAACATAAAGACAAATACAATTTTATAAAAAAGTAGTGGTTTTCAACTATTCTGCAATCGTTTCTATTTCAGAAATAATTTTATTAGCTAATGTATCTGCTTCCTCTTGCGAAGGTGCTTCAGTATACACTCTAATAATTGGCTCAGTATTACTTTTACGCAAGTGTATCCAACTTTCAGAAAAATCAATTTTTACTCCGTCAATAGTTGTTAATTGCTCATTACTATATCGTTTTTCCATAGCGACTAAAATAGCATCAACATCTAATTCTGGAGTTAATTGTATTTTTTTCTTACTCATAAAATAATTAGGGTATGAAGCTCTTAAAACACTTACTTTCATGTTTTTTTCAGATAGTAAACTTAAAAACAAAGCAACACCAACTAGTGCATCTCTTCCATAATGTAATTCTGGATAAATAATACCTCCATTACCTTCTCCACCAATTACAGCTCTATTTTTTTTCATTAACTCTACTACATTAACTTCACCAACTGCACTTGCTTCATAAGTCCCATTATGCCTCTCAGTAATATCTCGCAACGCTCTAGTAGAGCTCATATTACTTACTGTATTCCCTGGTGTTTTACTTAATACATAATCCGTACAAGCAACTAGAGTATATTCTTCTCCAAACATCTCTCCTTTTTCATCTACAAAAGCTAAACGATCAACATCTGGGTCAACTACAATACCAAAATCAGCACGTTTATCTGCAACCATTCTAGATAAATCTATTAAATGCTCTTTAAGTGGCTCAGGGTTATGTGGAAAATGACCATTAGGCTCACAATATAACTCAATAGTATCTACACCTAAACGATCTAATAGTTTAGGAATGGCAATCCCTCCTGTTGAATTCACGCCATCAACCACGACTTTAAACCTTTCTTTTTTAATCGCTTCAACATTAACTAAATCTAAATTCAATACCTCATCAATATGCATATCAATATAAGCATCATTTATAGTTATTTTGCCTAAGCTATCTATATCATTAAAATACATTGTATCTGAATCAGCAATAGCTAAAATTTTAGCGCCTTCTTCACCGTTTAGAAACTCACCTTTATCATTTAGTAATTTTAAAGCATTCCATTGTTTTGGATTATGGCTTGCTGTTAAAATAATACCTCCATCTGCATGCTCCATTGGCACAGCAACTTCAACAGTGGGTGTTGTAGATAAACCTAAATCTATGACATGAATACCAAGGCCTACTAAAGTATTCATAACTAAGTTTTGTATCATCTCTCCAGATATACGTGCGTCTCTCCCAACTACAACTTTATAATTCTCTTTATTTCGTTGTTGCTTCAACCAAACACCATAAGCTGATGCAAATTTAACAGCATCAATTGGAGTTAAGTTATCGCCTGTTTGTCCACCTATAGTGCCTCGTATTCCTGATATAGATTTTATTAATGTCATATTCTAAATTTATCTTTTAATTTTAAAAAAAAGGTTTCAAAATATTTAAATGACAGATGCGCCATTAAAATTGAAAATACAAAGGTCATTATATTAATTAAAGTTATTGTCATAAAATCATTAAAAAAATTAAAATCTAACTTAAAAAAAATAAACACGATAGCATTTAAAGCTATTACGTGATACATATAAATTCCATAAGATATACTTCCAAAATAATTTAATATCTTATTTTTAATTATAATGTTTTTGTATGTCCGTTTAATGTCCATTAGCTGTAATGCTA
>CAZECB010000329.1:0-2759 GCA_964510745.1 uncultured Flavobacteriaceae bacterium
CTAGCAACAACGTCAGGAATAATGACGTCCTGATAGATGGCTTCTAGCAACCAGAGATGCTCGACAAGAGCCAGATTAGAGAGAGCAGAAGTATCACTGACAATAATCACAGCCAACCCCGACTGCGCAGGCTCTGAACATCTTGATCAAAGTCTTCCACGTCGTAGTGAACACAAATGCCGCGATCTGCCAGCAGCTTCTGGAAGTCCATGAGTTCGATTCCAGCAATCTTGCTAGCACGGGCAAGGGAAACTCTTTCCTGTTGAAACAGGGCGCAGGCGATCTCCCGCAGCCAGTCACTCTGGCTAAAGTTTTCATTCTGGCTGAGGCTGTCTGGTAGGTTCAGGGTAATTTGCATTGAGTTGCCCTCCCGTATCTATCTTTGATTGTAGAGTCCTGCTGGTTAGAATTGCCCACCTTCTATCATCTTAAGGCTGGCTTTTACTGTTTCTGCTACCTTGCTGGGAAACGCAACGGCCTGAATCGTTTGGACGCACCGAGTGACTGTCCATTTGAAAACGCTTATTTCCTAAGGCTGTGAGGCAAGTAAGTTTGTGATCACTCTGTGTGTACTACTGTCTTTTAAACGACCGTTTTTGGAACTATTGGGCGAAACGGCTAAAAAGCGAATTTTTAGGCCGTTTTAGTGTGCCAAAAGCTGTGTCATAATCAAAGTGCCAAAAGTAGGGGCGCTTTGCGAGTTTTGCGACAGTGAAAATAGGATATGCCCGAGTTTCGACCGCTGACCAAAATCTAGACCTTCAAATAGACGCTCTCAAGGAGGCAGGTTGCGAGAAGATTTACTTGAGTGTTGTGCTCTCACGGTAGAAAAATAGTCTAGACGGCATATCGGCAATTAAGCAGTCACCCCCTTGTTCTGTTTGTCAAAGAGTTTGGCAAATACCTGAACGGCTGACTCGCCCTGTTCAAGACAATTGTGAGCAAACAGAATCAGCTTTTCCATCAGCGCTTGAGATTGATGGCGACAGACCTGCCCAATGGTTTTGGTGAGCTTGGTCGGGCGTTTGCCCGGAGCCTTCGTCGGGGGTGGTAAACAATCTAAGTGCAAGATTGAATAGGCCACGAACACCAAAGACCAATGGGTTTGAATGGATTCAAATGTTCGCATACGATACTCATCCAGCCCGAGATATTGCTTTCCATCTCGATAAAATGTTTCTATCGGCCACCTTTGTAGATATTTAGCCAGTACCTGTTTGGCTGACCAATCGGCGCGATTGGTTAACAACACCGCATAGGTGCCAGTGAGCGCAGCGGTTTCAAAACTAATCACTAAGCGCACCTTGCCGAAGCCTGGAATCCGGGCACAGAAGGTGAAACACCAGTAGGTGTGCGTGCCCACTTTAATGGGCGAAAAGGCGGATTTTGGAATCAACGGCAACAAATCTTTCACCTTGATGTGGGGGCTATCAAAGACCAGCCGTTGGCCTGAGTCATCGTTGATGCGAAGGCTATAAGCTTCGAGATTACGATTGGCTTTGAGCAAACTCACCCAGTCTTTATCGACTGACTTAAGATACTGGACGAAATCGGCCGAGAGATACCAGCTATCCATCAAGACAGTGCTAAAGGGCAACCCTCTTTCTATGGCTTGGTCGATGAGCAACTGGGCAATCTCTAGCTTGGTGCAAAACAGGTTGTGTCGCTTCGCAAATTCAGGGTCTTGTAACAATATGGGGTCTACTCGCTTATGTAGCTGACTTCGAGCCTTCCCCTTTTTGGGTATCTTCTCTTCAGGAAAGTGTTGAGCCACAAACGTTTCCCACTCCGTCACGTCTTCGTAGCGGCGATAGACCTCGAAATCTATGGGAAATCTCACCGCCCCACTCAAGTAGTGACTGGTGACCAGATTATGCGCTAATGGATAGGTGCTATTGCAATGATTGTAATGCCGGTCGATATACTCAAATAAGCTGCCCACATGCTCACACAGGGTGTCATCCAGAATGAAACTAGAACCCGCTGACGTCAACCGATGCAGGATAGTTTGCTTCATCACGTATTCGATTCGCGTGTCGTTCACCATTGGCGGATGCCACGGCGCTGATGATAGGAACCGCGATAGATTGCTCTTATCGGCGCTTTCTAAGGTACAGCGGCTGATATTTGACAGACTTTTATTCTCTAGGACGATTAACCCGGTCAAGTAGTGCTGGAAGTGCTGGTAGGCTCGTTCATCGTTGAACAAATGCCGAAACGCTTCTGCGTGCTCACTGACGATTGGAGCGGGTGCGACTATCGGAAGCTGCATCGTAACCTCATCCTTGAAACGACCTTAGGGCTTACCTCAGACGCTATATGATGGTTTTTCTCTCACGAGAGTGCAACACTCAAGGATTTATAGCGATCGCGGGGTGAGTGGTGCGAAAGCTGAACGTCCCGGACTCGATCAGGGCCCTTGAGTAGTAATGGAACAGGATCGTACGCTAAGGCTGAAACCTTTGAGACGTATAGCTTCTAGCCCTCAAACTTGGCAGCATCCTTTGGGATCATCTTCAGACAAGGATTAATTTCATCGAACTCAGCGTCCTCGGGGTCAAAGTAGCCTCCGGCCCACTCAAGCAGTGCTTCATGTTCGGGATGCTCAGCATCTTGAACGGCCTCTACAAACTCCTGATAGGCCTTAGGCTGGTAGCTATCAGGACGATGAGGGTTATAGCTATGACGACACAGGCAATCGGACGAATGAGGGATATGGCACAGGGGACCATAACCGCCTGCTAACGGATGGGACTTAC
>CAZECB010000330.1:0-2749 GCA_964510745.1 uncultured Flavobacteriaceae bacterium
TAAAAAAACTTAAAAATTAACGATGATGATAAGGTTCATTTTTTAAAATGGTAAACCCACGATAGAGTTGTTCAATAAAAAACAAACGTACCATTTGGTGAGAAAATGTCATTTTTGATAACGCAATTTTACTTTTTGCTTTATTGTAAACCTCTTCAGAAAAACCGTAAGGACCACCAATAACAAATACCAGTTGTTTAATTCCAGAATTCATTTGCTTCTGGAGATAATTAGAAAAATTTATAGAATTAAACTGTTTTCCGTTTTCATCTAGAAGCATCAAAATATCACTAGCAGAAACTTTGCTTAAAATGAGCTCGCCTTCTTTTTGTTTTTGTTGTGCTTCAGAGAGATGTTTTACATTTTTTATATCGGGAATAATGTCAAAAGAGAATTTTATATAAAAACTAAGACGTTTTTGATAAATATCTATAAGTTGTTGTAATTGTTTATTATCGGTTTTGCCGATGGCAATAAGTTTGATTGTCATAGTCCAAATTTACATTATTTTAGAATTTGGATTTTAATTTTTCAAATTTATTAAATCGCAATTCCTATTTTAGCACTAAACAAAATAGAATGATAAGTAAAGCGCAATTTGATAAAGAAATAGAATTAATTATAGCCAATGCAATTCGTGAAGATGTTGGAAATGGTGATCATAGCTCTTTAGCATGTATTCCTTCTAATATAAAAGGAAAGGCTAAACTGTTAGTTAAGGATGAAGGTATTATTGCAGGCATTGAATTTGCAAAACAAGTATTTGCTTATGTAGATAAGAATATAATTGTAGAAACACTAATTGAAGATGGCCTGCAAGTGAAATATGGAGATATTGCATTTTATGTAGAAGGCGCATCACAATCTATTTTAAAAACAGAACGCTTAGTACTTAATGCAATGCAACGCATGAGCGCTATTGCTACAAAAACACGTTTTTTTGTTGACTTGTTAGAAGGCACTAATACTAAAATATTAGACACACGTAAAACAACCCCTGGAATTCGTGCTTTAGAAAAATGGGCAGTTACCATAGGAGGTGGAGAAAATCATAGATTTGCGCTATATGATATGGTTATGATTAAAGATAATCATATTGATTTTGCTGGCGGAATTACAAAAGCTATAGAGAAAACAAAGCAGTATTTAAAAGACGAAAACAGGGATTTAAAAATTATTGTTGAAGCTCGCGATTTAAAAGAAATAGAAGAAATACTTAAAACAGAAGG
Organism: uncultured Flavobacteriaceae bacterium; assembly: GCA_964510745.1. Classification (GTDB taxonomy): domain Bacteria; phylum Bacteroidota; class Bacteroidia; order Flavobacteriales; family Flavobacteriaceae; genus AU392. The sequence goes on from CAZECB010000330.1 coordinate 1,230, forward strand.
TGTTTATCGTATTTTAATAGACAATTTTAATTACGAAGATACTCGTAAAGCAGTAAAAATGATAGGAGATCAATGCTTAACAGAATCCTCTGGAGGCATTAATGAAAAAACTATTCGACAATATGCTGAGTGTGGCGTGAATTATATTTCTAGTGGCGCATTGACGCATTCGGTTTATAATATGGATTTGAGTTTGAAAGCTGTTAATTGATTCTAGTTGTATGTTTCTGATTTTTGGTTGTTAGAAATAGAAAGACCAATAAGGCTACTAAAACAACTAACAATAAGCAATTAAATAATGACTAAACACATTGAAGAAAGAATAGATAAACTGCCTGTAGTGAATATCATTGCACGATTTTTAAAACGAGTTAGACTACCTGGTTTTGAAGGTTTATCTGTTTATGATTTAATAGAAATGTATGCTATTGGTATTATTAAAGGCGCTTTAACTGCTAGAGCTGGAGCGATTGCCTATAGTTTTTTTATGGCTATTTTTCCTTTTTTGTTTTTTATACTTACTCTAATACCTCATATAGAAAAGAAAATTCCTGAATTTAAAGAAGAATTTTTAAGTTTTTTAGAATCCTTTTTACCAACAGGTACTACAGAATTTTTTTCAGATACTATTTTTAATAGTATCAATGGCGCAGGATTAATATCATCTGTATTTTTAATTTCAATGTTATTGATGACAAATGGTGTGAATGCAGTGTTTTCTGGTTTTGAAAACTCTTATCATGTAAAACTTACTCGCAATATGTTTCGACAGTATTTATACGCGTTTTGGGTTTCATTAATCCTTGCGTTTTTATTGATTGCAACAGTGGCTGGGTTAGGGTATTTTGAGTTATATGTGATGAAAAGCGGATTTGCTAAATATGGCTTCTCTATCTTAATGGTGTACCTTGCTACAGCAACCTTATATTATTTCGGAACAAAAGAAGGTCGCGCTTCTAAATTCTTTTCAGTAGGAGCATTGTTTACAACACTTTTAATTATGATTAATTCATACCTGTTTGGGATTTATATTGAAAATTTTTCACAATATAATCAGCTTTATGGCTCTATAGGCGCATTATTAATATTATTAGTATATCTCTGGTTAAATGCTAATATTCTGCTATTAGGTTTTGAGCTTAATATATCTTTAAGAAAATTAAGAGTAAAATGCGAATGATACAAGGAGCATCTTATTTTATTGATGTTATACTACCTATTCCTTTAGAACGCTTGTTCACTTATAGTATAACAAAATCAGAATCAGACTTTTTAAATGCTGGTGTTAGGGTAGCGGTTCCTTTTGGAAAAAATAAAATTTATACTGCTTTAGTTTATAAAATACACCAGAATAGACCTGAAACTTATGAAGCAAAACCCATTCATCAAATTTTAGATAAAACGCCTATTGTGAATTCATGGCAATTAAAATTGTGGTTATGGATTTCAGAATATTATATGTGTACGTTAGGAGATGTATTGCGTGCTGCGTTACCAAGTGCATTTTTATTAGAAAGTGA
>CAZECB010000331.1:0-2736 GCA_964510745.1 uncultured Flavobacteriaceae bacterium
GGTCAATATACCATAGCTGTTGTTGGCTCAAATACCTTCCAAAAATCTCACTTTACTTAATGTTGCATTAAGTAAAGTGAACGCTTGAAAGCCTTGTCGTTACTGGATTTTTAATTTCTAAAAAATCAATTATTACGTTTTCACTTTAATAAATAAGGTTAAACCTTATTTATTAAAGCAAAATATTCCGTGTCTCAAACAACTCTAGAATGATACTTTATTTATGTAATGTATCATAAATGCGGTAAAGAGGGCCAATAATAGACTTATTGACGAGTATGGTAGAGAAAATATGATAGAGTTTTGGTAGTAAAGTATCTACTTTGATTATTTGTTTAATAGTACACTACTAGTAATTCTGTACTATTTCTCAAATAACCAAAGACAAAAATAATCTACCACTTATAAAATAAATCCTACCGACTGTTTATTATACTATTCATTTACAAATCTATTTTATTACTTTATCTGCAATATTTTTTGGCGGTTATATTACGGTAGTCACATAATGAAATCTTAAACTTTGATTAAGATTTCTTAAAATGATTTTTTAAATAGTTATGGAAATGTGAACTGTTTATTTTTTTCTAAACCTATAATTTATCTTTGAGCAGAATCCAACTTTTAATAAACATAAGACTCAAAACTCTAAAAACTAAGATTATGAAAGCTCTATCTTATTTGTTGCTATTCAGCATTTTTATTTGTGTTAGTTCTTCAACATTTGGTCAAAGTAAAAGACCATCAGATTGTCTGATTCCTTTTGATGTACACTATCTGGTAGGTGATTGGAATGGAGACGGAAAAGATAATATTGCTATTAGGAGAGGAAAAGAACTTATTATGGACTATAACTTTACAAGCCTTCCAGAAAAAGTGGTTGAAATTAATCTTAAACCCGCTTTTATTCCAACAGAATATTTAATAGGTGATTGGGATGGGGATGGAAAAGATAATATTGCTGTTAGAAAAAAGAGAGGAAAAGATATGAATTTAATTTCGATGGATTTTGATTTTAGAGGAGGTGCAGAAAAAGAATTTCCTTATGGAAATGGCTTCAATGAGGATGAATACTTGGTAGGTGATTGGGATGGCGATGGAAAAGATAATATTGCTGTTAGAAAGGGGCGTAGGGTAATTATGGATTATAATTTTGACGGTCGTGGTGATAGAAGACAAGAATATGGAGATGGTAATAAAGAAGATGAATATTTAGTAGGCGATTGGGATGGCGATGGAAAAGATAATCTAGCCATTAGAAGAGGAAATATGATAATTATGGATTACAATTTTGATGGTAACGGAGATAAACGAATTAGGTTTGGGCATGGTAATAATGAAGACCAATATCTAGTAGGTGATTGGGATGGAGATGGGAAAGATAACATTGCTGTTCGGAGAGGAAATGAGATTATAATGGATACTAATTTCGACAGTCATAGAGATATGGCATTTAAATTTGGAAATCCACCTCAAGGGAATCGTCAAGGATTTAGAGTTGAATATTCCACTGAATGGGAAAAGTGTGGAAAACTATATAAACCAGAATTAGTAAACTTAAGTGAAGATACATATATAGTTAATCTCAACCTATATACTTTGACTGGAAAAAAGGAAAAAATAGAGGAATTTAAAGATTATAAAATAGGAACTTACCGTACTATACCTTGTAATAAAATTCAAGATGCTAACTACTATTGCATTCAAATCGTTAGCAAGACAATATATAAACCTATCGAGTCAGAACCTTCAAATAATAATCCTTCTTCAAATCAAAAATTCAAAAATACTTTACAAAAAGACTATGATGAAAAATGTGGGCGTAATGATAAATACTACGTTAGGAATACAGATGAACAGAACAGTTATGAGGTTACTGTGGAGGTAAAAGCTAAGAATACTAAAATTGAAAGAACATTACAAAGAGTAGTTACTGTAAGTGCAGGAGGTAGAGCAGATGTTGACTGTAACTATGGAATATCTAACCCCACAGATGTTTATGTTACTATAAAAGGTGAGAGAAAATTAAGTAATAATTCTTCTGCTAAATTAAATAACATCATACAAAGGGACTATAATGAAAAATGTGGGCGTATTGATAAATACTACGTTAGGAATACAGATAACCAGAATAGTTATAAAGTAACTGTAGAAGTAAGAGCTAAGAATACTAAAATTGAAAGAACATTACAGAGAGTGGTAACTGTAAGTGCAGGAGGTAGAGCAGATGTTGACTGTAATTATGGAATATCTAACCCCACGAATGTTTATGTGACTATAAAAGGTGAAGAAAAATTATAGAGTAATCCACTATATGGTATAGTGTAATAAATGGTAAATACAAGAGCCTCAAAACGAAACGCTTTGAGGCTCTTTTGTTTCTGATATAGTTCAGTAGTCAAAAGTAATGTATCATTCCAAAAGAAACCCAACTCAAAATTTCAAAAACAAGATTTTAGCTTGGAGTAGCCGTCGCCGCCCGAAACGCCCGCCCCACATCAATAGCAGCAGTCTCCGTATAAATTTCCGTTGTCTCTCCCAACTCATGTCCCAAGAAATTTTGCAATGCATCTTTAGGCATTCCATCCTCCGCTAGAAAAGTGGCTCTTGTATGCCGCAGCGTATGCGGGGTAACCTCGATACTCTGAATCTCCGCAACGGCAGCCAGTTCCTTCACAATCTGGGCATTTTTGCTCATAGCTACGAAAATGTATAATAGGAAACACGTTGTTTGAA
>CAZECB010000332.1:0-2716 GCA_964510745.1 uncultured Flavobacteriaceae bacterium
TTCTATATAATATACGAAAATTAATTCGTTTTAGGACTACTTACGGACATACAATCATTTAAAATTGATTTTTCATCTGCTCACTAATTAATGTGTAAAATTTGCTGAAGTGAGGATTAATAATAATTCGAGTAACCGTATCTACACCTTCAGTAGCATATTCACTTTTCCCAGTTGCATTCATACGTTTTGGGTCAATCTGATAATTGTTTTGTAAAACTCTTACAACAGAAGCAGCTTGCCTAGCGCTAAGATCCCAGTTATCAATAAATGTTTCTTTTTTAAACACTAAAGCATTACTGTTTCCTTGTACTGTAATTTCTATTTCGGGATTATCGTTTAATATTTTAGCTAATTGTTCCAATATAACTTCTCCCTTTTCATTAACTTTAAATTCTTTGTCAGCATTTTCAAAAAGTGTTGTATTAGGAATATTTACGATTACAGTTCCATTGTTAAGTTTTATAGGCACACTATCTCCTAAGCCATTTTTAAATTGAGTCAATGTTATTAATTTTAAAGAATCAACTTGTGTTAATGCATCGTTAATAATTTTTAGTTGATTTTCTTTTTCTTGAAGACTTTGTAATGTTTTACTAACATTTTCAGATCCTTTTTTAGAAGTTTCTGTTAGTAAATTCAAATTATTTAAATACGAAATATTAGTTTGTCTTAAATCAGAAATTTGTTCTTCAAAAGATGATATTTTAACCTTATTTACTCTTTCATTTTTTTGAGAAGTGGCCAAAACTATTTGAGTAGAGTCTAATTTTGATTTAAGTGTTTCAATTTCTAGCAACAAATCTTTTTTCTTTTGAGCAATTGCTATAATCCCAATGAAAGAAAAAATGAAAGTCAAAAAAGTAGTTTTTTTCATAAGTTTTAATTTTTTGTATTTCTAAATAAAATTACTCCGTACAGAATATCGTATTAAGTAGTTATTTAATGTCAAAGCAAATTCATTTTTTTTACGATATTATTAATTAATAAGTTAATAAAGCTTTTAAAGCATCTTCAAAACGGCCTTTTCCTAAATACTGTTCTTCTAACTGGTTAATAAACGGAATTGGAGTTTCTAAACTCGCTACGCGTTTTACTGGTGCATCTAAATATTCAAAACAGTCTTCCATAAGCATCGCTGAAATATCAGAGGCAATCCCACCAAACATAGAATCTTCTTGAAGTATGATGGCACGTCCCGTTTTTTGTACAGAATTAATTATAGCTTCTTTATCTAAAGGCTGTAACGAACGTAAATCAATTAAATCGGCATTAATATCTGGATTGTTATCTAAAGTCTCTAAAGCCCAATGTACAGGAGCTCCATAAGTAATAATGGTAACATCATTTCCTTCTCTTAGCAATGAAGCTTTACCAATTGGAAGCGTATAATAATCCGTAGGCACATCTTGACGAATACTTCTATACAACGCTTTATGCTCAAAAAATAACACTGGATTAGGATCATTAATAGCAGTGTTTAAAAGACCTTTTGCATCATAAGGAAATGCTGGATATATCACTTTCAATCCTGGGGTTTTAGTAAACCAAGCTTCATTGGTTTGCGAATGAAATGGGCCCGCAGCAACGCCTGCGCCACATGGCATACGTACTACTACATCTGCATTTTGATTCCAACGGTAATGTGATTTCGCTAAATAATTCACTACAGGGTTAAATCCAGAGGTCACAAAATCAGCAAATTGCATTTCTACCACAGATTTTATTCCTGCTATAGATAAACCCATTCCTGTTTCTACAATAGCTGATTCACATATAGGAGTATTACGAACACGTTCTTTACCAAAAGCTTCAACAAAGCCATCAGTTATTTTAAAAACACCTCCATAATCAGCTACATCTTGCCCCATAATAATGAGATCATCATGACGCTCCATAGATTGTTTCAATCCTTCAGATATAGCATCTATGAATCGTATTTCTTTTTTACATTTATTTTCTTTAACTTCTTTATAATCAAAATATTGATAAACATCATCTAATTCTTTACTTAAATTAGGAGTAATATCCTCTTCAGCATATGCCTTGTCTAAATTATCAACAATTTCTTTAGTAAATTGATCTCTAAAAACTTCATTTTCAGTCTCAGTTAAAATGTCTTCATTAAGTAAGTAAATTAAGAAGTTTTCAATAGGATCTTTATCAGCCCAGGCTTCCATTAGCTTTTTCGGAACATATTTAGTACCACTCGCTTCTTCATGACCACGCATCCTAAAGGTTTTGAACTCGATCAAAACAGGTCTTGGTTTTTTACGAACACTTTCAGCTAACTTACTTACTTTCTCATACACTTCAATAATATTATTTCCATCAATAATATGAGATTCCATTCCGTAACCTATACCTCTATCAGCAATATGTTCACAATTATACTGTTCTGACGTTGGTGTTGATAAACCATAACCATTATTTTCAACACAAAATAACACTGGTAGACCCCAAACTGAAGCTACATTTAGAGCTTCATGAAAATCACCTTCACTAGTCCCTCCTTCTCCTGTAAATACTGCTGTGATTTGATTGTTTTTTTTCAATAAGTTAGCTAAAGCAATACCATCTGCAACCCCTAATTGTGGGCCTAAATGTGATATCATCCCTACAATATTAAACTCTTGTGTTCCAAAATGAAACGAGCGGTCTCTTCCTTTAGTAAAACCACTAGCCTTTCCTTGCCATTGCGCAAACAAACGATATA
>CAZECB010000333.1:0-2706 GCA_964510745.1 uncultured Flavobacteriaceae bacterium
TTGTCTTTGTTAGATAATTCTTCACGAACTACTTTTTCTGCAATTTCAATAGATAGGTTAGCAACTTGCCCTTTTAATTCTGCTATGGCTGCTTTCTTTTCTGTTTGAATACTTGCTTGTGCTTGCGCTATTAGTTTTCCTGCTTCTTCCTTCGCTTCATCTTTAGCTTCTTCAATCATTTTATTTTTCATGTCACGTGCTTCTTTAAGCATTGCTTCACGTTCAGCACGAGCTTCTTTTAATAATTTTTGATTATCCGCTTGAAGGTTTTCCATATCTAATTTTGCTTTTTCGGCAGAATCTAATGCATCTTTAATACCTTCTTCACGAGTATTTAGAGCATTTAAAATAGGTTTCCATGCGAATTTGATCATTAGGATTATTAATATCCCAAATAAAATTGTTTGTTTTACAAACAGATCTAATGAAAAATTTTCTAATAATTGTTCCATAATTTATATGAATCTTATAATTGTTTAATTAAAATTATCATTTTCCTGCAACCAACCGTTACAGGAAAATGATGAGTTCCATTTACGACTTCCCTAAAAAAATCGCAGCAAACGCTAGTCCTTCCAAAAGTGCAGCAATAATAATCATTGCAGTTTGGATTTTACCAGATGCTTCTGGTTGACGCGCTATACCTTCCATGGCACCTCTACCTATTTGACCTAAACCTATACCAGCACCGATTACGATTAAACCAGCACCTACAAGCATAGGAACAACTGAAGGGGCTTCTTGAAGAATTGCTAAAGACATAATTTAAAAATATATTAGTTAAACAAATAAAATTAAAAACTTAGTGATGTTCAGGTTCTTCAACGGACATGCCGATAAATAATGCTGATAACATCGTGAAAATATATGCTTGAAGAAATGCTACAAGCAGTTCTATAAGCGAAATAAATAATGATAATACTAATGATAATATTGTAGATCCTGTAGCCGTCATTTGATCTTGCATATTAATTCCGATTGCAATTAAACTCATTAATACAATATGTCCTGCCGAAATATTAGCAAACAAACGTACTGCTAATGAAAATGGTTTTATTATTAATGTTCCTGCCAATTCAATAACTGCTAATACAGGTCTCAATAAAAAAGGAACGCCTGGCATCCATAATTGGTGGCTCCAAAAGTGTCCATTACCATTTACTATATATATAACAAATGTAAAAATAGCTAAAGCTGATGTCACAGCTAATTGTCCTGTAACATTAAATCCAAATGGCATTAAACCCAATAGATTTGAAATCCAAATAAAGAAAAACACAGACATTAAATACCCTGTAAATTTTCTGTATTTAGGGCCAATATTTGGTTTTGCAATTTCGTCTCTCACATAAATTACTAGTGGCTCTAACACTCTACCAAAACCTGTAGGGATGCTTTTAGTTTTATATTGTTTTGCTAGTCTTCCAAACGATAATAACATTAAAAGACCTAACAACAATATTCCAAAAACACTTTTTGTAATTGATAAATCTATAGGAGTAGAAGCATTTGTTGGATGATGTGCTTCATCAAAATGGACTCCTGTTTCGCCTGCATTCAATTCGTATATTTTTCCGTGAAGTCTTACAAATTTACTATCTCCTTTTTCAACTACAGTATGTCCATCATCATCATGGTGAAAGCTTGAAGACATAAATGCACTCAAACCATTTTTCCCCCAAAGAATTACAGGAAGTGGAAATCCCACGTGGTGCTCCTCTCCATCAGAAAAGTATGAAAATATATGAAAATCGTGAGAATCTTTAACGTGATGTTGAATAAACTCATTTATCTCTTCTTGAGTATTTACAGGGTTTGCGTGACCATCTTGCACATCTTTTTTACCTTCTTTAGCAAAAACTGTAAATGATATAAAAAAAATAAGACTTAAAGTCGTAATTGTTTTTGATACTACCTTCATTCTTTTATAAATATATCGTCCGAATAACGGGGTCTAAAATTCGGTGCAAATATATATATTATTTTTTGACTAAAAACACCTTATTTTGCATTTTTTAAAGGACTCGAATTATTTAGTAATTTACTAGTAAAAAACACTTCTAAAACAAGTATTAAAATCATAGGAATCAGTAAGTTAATTGTTTCTTTATTTGTAAAGGAAGATGCAGTAAAAATATATTTGCTAAATACAATACAGAACAATATTATTTTAAGAGCTACACTTACCAAATATAAAAAACCTAATTGGTCTTTAAATTTTTCTGTATTTGATAATAATAATAATAGAGTAGTACATACTAATAAAGAAAAACCGCCAAAAAATGTATAAACCTCTTTTAATGATATAGGAGATTGATCTGCTAATTGAGAAAGTACTATTGTATGAAAATAAAACCCTATAAGTGATACTAATGTAAAATTTATAAAGTAGATACTTAATTGTTTTATCATTTATTATTAAATCTATTTACACGATAAACAATCATAAACATTGCAGAAAAAACGGCTATAAGTGTTATTGTTTCTTCTAGAAAAGATGTTTGAATTTTTTTATCTATCCAAGAGCCTAAAGAATTACCTAAAAAAATAATTAGCCCCATTTGCAATCCAATTCCAGAAAAAACAGCCCAATTTTTAAGCTGACTTTCCGGTTCCTTGTGGTTTTTTTGATCCGCCATTATTAAGCTCTTTTACAGCGCCTTTCATAGCACATGTAGCATTAAATGTTGCACCAGGTTCTACGGC
>CAZECB010000334.1:0-2688 GCA_964510745.1 uncultured Flavobacteriaceae bacterium
GTGATGCTTTTAACTTAAACCGATATCCGGAAGATTATGATTTAGCTTTTCGGTTTTATAAGCAGCATTTAAAATGTATTCCTTGTGATGAACTCACACACTATTGGAGGGATTATTCTACACGTACGTCTCGTATTCATGAATATTATGCTCAAAATCATTTTTTAGACCTTAAGCTCCATTATTTTTTAGAATTGAATTATGATTCTTCTCGATCTTTAGTCGTTTGGGGAGCTGGATTAAAAGGAAAGTATGTTGCGAAAACATTATTAAAAAAGGGATTCCAATTTTATTGGATTTGTGATAATCCTAAAAAAATTGGAAAAGATATTTATGGACAAACACTTTTATCCTTTCAAGAGTTAAAACAATTTAATACTCCTCAAAGTATTATTACCGTGGCAAATGCAGAAGCACAATTGGATATTAAATCACAATTAAAAACTTTGAAAATGAAATCTATGTTAGATTACTTCTTCTTCTGCTAGTCATACAAATCAAAAAAATATGCTAAAAAGAGAATGGTTTTATGAAATACTATCAATTTTACATTAAGTTTGTTGTATCAATAATTTCTTAAATTAAGAATGCAGTTTAAACACCCAGAACTTCTTTACGCGCTCTTTCTGCTACTCATTCCTATTATTGTTCATTTATTTCAATTACGTCGTTTTCAAAATGTTGAATTCACTAATGTACAGTTTTTAAAAAATGTTATTATACAAACGCGTAAAAGTTCTCAACTAAAAAAATGGCTGACGCTTATTATGCGATTATTACTTCTAGCAGCTATTATTATTGCGTTTGCCCAGCCTTACTTCTCAAAATCTAACATAAAAAACACGACTGTAGAAACAGTTATTTATTTAGATAATTCGTTTAGTATGCAAGCTAAAGGAAACAAAGGAGAACTTTTAAAACGTGCCGTGCAAGATTTAATAGCAACGATTGATGAAAAACAAAACATTACGTTGTTTACTAATGACAATTTATATAGAAATACAACCATAGGTGCTATTAAAAATGAGTTATTACAATTAAACTACACTTCTAATCAAATTGAGTATAATGCTACAATTTTAAAAGGAAAACAATTATTTAATAAAGAGCGTTCAACTATTAAAAATTTTATTTTATTATCTGATTTTCAACAGAAAGAGTCCACATTTGAGTTAAAAAAAGATTCTATTTATAACCTGTTTTTAGTAAAATTAAAACCAGTAAACACTAACAATATAGGTGTAGATAGCGTTTATATTTCTAAAATTAACCCAAATACGATGGATGTTTCAGTAAAACTGAATATATCCAACAATCAAGATATTAGTAACTTGCCTATTTCATTATTTGAAGATGATAAATTGATTGCTAAAACTTCAATTACTAATTCAGATAATACTGCTATATTTTCATTACCAAGTAACAAAAAAATAAATGCAAAAATTAGTATTGAAGACACTAATCTTCATTTTGATAATGTACTTCACTTTAATATTAATGAACGAGAAAAAATTAATGTACTAGCTATAAATAACAAAATTTCAAATGATTTTTTAGAACGCGTCTATACAAATGATGAGTTTAATTATACATCTGTAGTCAGCAATCAGTTAAACTATAATAGCATTGAGCAACAAAATTTAATTGTTTTAAATGAGTTAGAAAACCTTCCTATTGCATTCATAAACACCTTAAAATCATTTACAACTAACGGCGGTAGTTTATTAATAATTCCTTCAAGCAAAATAAATCAATCATCTTACAATCAGTTATTTGAAAAAAAATCATTTCAAGAATTAAATTCTACTGAAAAGAAAATCACAACCATAAATTACTCACACCCTGTATACAATAATGTATTCGATAAACAGATTAGTAATTTTCAATACCCTAAAGTAAATCGTTTTTTTAAACTAAATTCTAATAATGGTGCATTACTTAAATATGAAGATGGACAACCGTTCTTAGTTCAAGATAATAACGTTTTTATATTCACTGCGCCTTTAAATACAGAAAATTCAAACTTTATCAATTCGCCATTAATTGTTCCTACATTATATAATATTTCCCGTCAAAGTCTTCAATTACCAAATTTATATTATGATATAGGGCGAGAAAATCGTTTTGATATCAATACTGTAATGCAACAAGATGATATTCTAAAATTAAAATCAGAGGATATTGATATTATTCCTCAGCAGCAAACATTTAATAGTAAAGTAACAGTTATTACTAATGAAACTCCCAATATAGCTTCTACGTATGCTATTAATAATAAAACAGAAACTATTGAGCATGTGAGTTACAATTACAGTAGAGATGAGAGTGATTTAAATTACATGGATATAGCATTATTAAAAGAAGCAACTATAGGTGATTCTGTACCAGGTTTAATAAATGAATTAAAAAGTGACTTAAATATTAATGCCTTATGGAAATGGTTTGCTATTTTTGCACTAGTCTTTTTGATTATAGAAATGCTCATCTTAAAATATTTTAAATGAACGTACTTATAAAATCTGCCACAATAATTGATACAAAAAGTGATTTCCATAATAAAACGCAAGATGTATTAATTGAAAAAGGCATTATTTCTAAAATTGGTACGTCCCTTAAAAATTCAAAAAAATATAAAGAAATTAAATTAGATAACCTTCATATCTCTCAAGGTTGGTTTGATAGTAGTGT
>CAZECB010000335.1:0-2686 GCA_964510745.1 uncultured Flavobacteriaceae bacterium
GGAACAAATGATGATACACCAAATCAAGCTCTTAGTGTTCCAGAAATTGGAGATAACTTTTTAACTAGTATTGAAACTGATGGAGGGATTCCATTTAATGTAAATAACCCAGTGCTAACATTTACTCCAGAGGAAAATGTATTTATGCCAAGTATATTAGGTATTGATTTTCGTATAGATAGATCTGTAGTACCAGCTGGGCCTACAGCTAGATTTCCTCTATTTCAAGGATTTGAGACATTACCTAATGGACAACAAAGAGAAGCTTATTATGTGATAACAGAAGCCTCTAATTTAGAACTTGCAACACAATTAGGAGTTGTTTTTGCACCAAGAATGGCTAATGCTATAGGTTCAGGAGGTGAACAAAACTCAGAATGGACAGATGATGGTAGACTTATTTTTGAAGGGTCTGTAGATTTTTCTCCATCACGATCTTTAATTCCTGGAGGGCTTCCTGCAGATGGAGATTTATTAGAATTAATTGGATTCCCTCCTGCTGAAGTTAACCCAGGAGCTATTGCTGATGGAAATTGGTCATCATACGTAGTGTTACCAGGTACTGATATTGTGATCAACGCACAGTTAATGGCAAATAGTACAGGTATTCATGATAGAATTCCTCATCCAGATGGAAATGGTCCAGCTCAAGAAGATGATTTAAACAATCCAAACTTAGCTACAGATCAGGCATCAGTTGTATTACAACTTTTAGATGGATGGCATGATGGAAGACCATATTACTTTCATATTGTAACTGATACTTCTGATCCAGGGCCAGCTACTATAGAATTAGGAGTTTACGCACCAAGGTTAGCTAATTTACCGTCATTTGGAGTATTTCCAGGAGGTTCTATGTTACCATTCAGCCCTACTGCAAATGGTATTACACCAGAGGCCAATAACCCTCTTGGATTTCAAGGTTTAAATACACCTTCACTTAGTAATCGTCAAGCAGATGATCCAACAAATACGTTCCCAATTGATCCTAATGATACAAGGTTCGCACCTATGTGGGATGCACATATTACTGAATTTACAGTACCTATGGATGAGAGAGTAATTTTAACAAGTTTTGATCTAGTTAATCAGCTTTTAGAGGAAGGGGTTTTGATTCCTTTTAGAGGAAATGCTAATCCAGTTCCTTTAGCTAATGATTTATCTAGTTTATTAACTTCTACAGGTGTAATTATTAACTGTCCTGTAATTACACAGCCAGCGGCAAGTGTAATAGGTACTCAAATTGGATTACCTAGAAATAATTAATAATATATTTCCGTTTTTGAATGAATTGATATAATAAAAATGCAGAGAAAGATTAGATTTTTCTGCATTTTTTATTTAAAATATATTTTACCTAATTATCATGAATTTAATAACAATCCACAAGTTCCAAAACTAATTATCAAATAAACAACACCAATAATAGCTAGTACTTTTGCAGTTTTTTTTGCCTTTTCTCTATTTAATAGAGCTATAACGAATAGTATGATGGCAGGACCAATCATAATTAAGGCTATTAGTAGTAAGATTAACCCACTAAAACTACCTCTTTCTAATACTAGTGTCATAAAACTTATATTTAAATTCTTAACTATTTCTTTTCTTAGCTCTTCCAATTTTGATTTCTTATCATCGCGATAAAACAAATTCATAGTTTCAAAAGGAATAATTTTATATAATCAAATAAAAAAACTAATTCATATAAAGATGTTGGATGTCTTAGCAATCCGTCCCCTAAGTCCATTGCAAAAATGAAATTGGTTCCATTGCCATAGGTAAACTCTTTAACTCCAACTAAAAACAATCAATCTGGCTTATAAAAATTCCTAGAATAATAAGAAAAACAAATAAATCTCCTAAAGATTGTTTTTTCTCTATGAATTTTTTTACCAATTCTACACCAAGTAAACCTCCAAATAATCCGCCCATAATAGTTTTTGTATTTAAAAAGAGAAATGAGGTTTTCTTGAGTCCATTCTGTAAATGGATTTTCTAGTAAACCAATTATACGATACCCTAATAATGAACCAAATGCAGTGCCTAAAATTATAGATAGCCTGTTGTTTCCAGAAATAATATCACTAGATTGTTTTTCTTGAATAAACATAATAACGAAAGGATTCAAAAACGGCAAGATACTCTAAAATAAGGTGAATACTTATAGTATAACCGAAAAGAGTTGGGTCAAAAAGAATGATTAAAATTTATAGGTTTATATAATTTTGAATTTTAGCAATCTACCATATTAACACGTACAGCAAGCCCTCCTTCAGAAGTTTCTTTATATTTATGATTCATATCTTTGGCAGTTTCCCACATGGTATCTACAACTTTATCTAAAGGTACTTTTACATGTTTAGGATCAGTATCTAAAGCTAATTCAGCAGCATTAATAGCTTTTATAGCTCCCATTGAGTTACGCTCAATACAAGGGATTTGTACTAAACCACCAATAGGGTCACAGGTGAGTCCTAAATGATGCTCCATAGCTATTTCAGAAGCAATCATCACCTGTTCAGGAGAACCACCAAGAAGTTCACACAAAGCACCTGCGGCCATTGCTGATGATACTCCAATTTCAGCTTGACATCCACCCATAGCTGCAGAAATGGTAGCTCCTTTTTTAAAAATACTTCCTATTTCCCCAGCCACCAATAAAAATTGTTTAATATGCTTGAAATCT
>CAZECB010000336.1:0-2682 GCA_964510745.1 uncultured Flavobacteriaceae bacterium
CTCCATTTTTAATAACCACTTCTCCTCCATCAATTTTACTATTGGTTGTTACTTTTCCTAAATCTAAAGCTGCTTGATTACAAAGTACTGCATGGCCATCAACTCGAGTTAATGCTATTGGTATATCTGGAAATAAACCGTCTAGTAATTTTTTATTTGGGTATGCTTTACTCTTCCAATCATTTTGATCCCAACCTCTTCCTGTTATAAAACTTAAATTATTTTTTTCTTGAAAATTAATAACACGCTGTACTACTTCATCAAAACTTTTAGTACCAACTAAGTCAACAGCTTGTTGTCCTTGACCTAATCTCAAAAAATGACAATGTGCATCAATTAAACCTGGAACAATTGTTTTACCGTCAGCATTCAAAATATTTTCTGATTGATATTTAGATTCAATATCTGTATTAGTGCCAACATCAACAAATTTTCCATTGACCACAGCAAAAGCTTCTGCTTTATCAAAGTTTTCGTTTACAGTATATATATTAGCATTAGTTACTATTAAATCAACTTGTTCTTTAGTAGCACAACTCATTGTTATTAAAATCAATAAAAGAGTGATTAGTTTTTTCATGTGTATAAAATTTAATGCTTAAAAATAAAGAAAACTAATGGATAGTAAGGGATATACATATAAAAAAAGGTAGATCACAACTGACCTACCTTTTTAATAACATCTTAATTATATTTAGCTTTTATATTTTACCTTTCCCCAATTGACATCTGCTTTTGTGCGCAATTGATCAGGACCTTCATTAGTCCATTTTTTAAATGTATTTATTCCCCAAGAGTTATAAAACATATATAATTTACCATTTCTAATTTCGAACGTTTCTGGATCTGAATCTATTTTATCTCCTTTTGTAGCTAAAGCATAAGCACAATATCCACCATATTGAGGAACATATTTTTCTGGATTAGCATTAAATATATTCAAATTAGTTTGCGATGAAAATTTATATTTCACACCATCATAATTAGCTACAAACTTTTTATTTCCTTCTATTGCTTTATTATTAAAATACTCTATAACATCATACCCTTCAGCTACATATCCTTTATCTAGATAATAATCTTTTTGTTGTGCTAAAGGCACAAAACCTACTAGTAATGCTATAATTAATATTGTTTTTTTCATAATGTTTTTTTGTTATTTTTCACTTTATTTAAGTCGTTAAACGATACTTAAGATTACAATTTTAAATCCTTATTAAAAATCAAACTTATACGTTGCTCCAGCTAAAAATTGAATCCCTTGTACTGGAAGATTTAACCATCTATCATAGTTTTGATCAGCTATATTATTTGCTTTTGCATATACAGACCATTGTTGATTAATACGATAGCCTACATGTGCATTAGCATCAAAGAAACTTTCTAAAGCTGTGGTTACTGATGTGGTATCAATAAGTGGCCCCGTTACAAGAGCTTGATCTAAACGTTCTCCTGTATAAAATAAATTAGCGCCTGCAAACCAATTTTTATTGATTTGATAATCTAAAAATAAGGATGCTTTAAAATCTGGAAGATTCCAAGCTTCATCTTGATCATCTGTATCATAAGTAAAATATTCTGCTTTTAATCCTAAACTAAAATTTCTATTAACATCTATATTAATTTCTCCAAATACACTAAACGTTGTTACATCGTCATAAACAACTCCAAAAGAATTTCCAAACTGAAAGTCTTCAATCGCTCCTGTTAATGCTGGGTTTGCTAAAAACAATGCTTTGTTATTTTCAGAATAGTACTGTCCTTTAATATTATAGCTTGCAGAATTTGAAAGTTTCCCTTTTAATCCAATATATCCATTATACTGTTGATCTGTAGGCGTAATAAATAATGTAGGTGATACGAATGAATTTTCATTAGCAAAATCATAATATGAATTTTGAATTAACTCACCTTCAACACCTCCATAAGCAATTAAAACCTCATCTACTAGTCTGTAAGACGCTGTGATTTTTGGATATATAAAGAGGTCATTATCTCCAGATTCTGTATCATTTAAATAGGATATAGACGCTCCTAAATTAAGGGTTAAATCATCTTTTATAATTTGATAACTAGAATTTACATTTGCTGTAAAATTTCCGTAATTAACTTCTTGTAAGGTATTAAAACTTCTATCAAAAGTACCGTTTATATAGTCAATTTTGAAATTAGTATTTAAGCTCTCATCTCTATTAATAGGAATATCAATATTCGTTTTTACTACAAATCTGTTCTCTCCAGAATCAAAGTCGTCTGAAAAACGCCTAAATCGAATACTACCCGAATTAATTAACTTATCATCAAATTGTAATTCCCCTCCAAAATCAAATGTAAAAAATGTATGTTCAGGATCAATATTAGTTATCTGAGTTGGATCAAACACATTATCAGGTAATCCGTACCAATTGTAAATCTCATGCCTGAATCCTGCATCTAAATTCCATGCTAAGTCACGTCCTTTTTTAGCATAATTAATATTAATATTTGCATCTGAAAAATCATCATCTAGTGCAATATCTCGTACACCTCCTTGTGACGAATGATAATTAACATACCCTCCAACGCTCTCTGTTCTGTTTAACGCTTTATTAAGATATACTTCTCCTAAAACACTTGTAAATGTCCCCACGCCTAAAGATGCATAATTATCAAATAATTTTTCTTTTTCTGCTTTATCTACTA
>CAZECB010000337.1:0-1286 GCA_964510745.1 uncultured Flavobacteriaceae bacterium
ACCTCCATTAGGAAATGATGAGGCGTCTGGTTCTTGCTGCACTAATTGTCCGCCACCAAATTTTTCTACAGCCAATCCATTTCCAATTGTTTCAAAAAAAGCATCATGTTTCTCAGCGGTAGCACCTGTTAAAGGTTGAAACCAATGTGTATAATGTGTTACGCCTTTTGTTAACGCCCAATCTTTCATTGCTGCAGCAATTTGATCAGCAATGCTTCTATTAATTTTAGATCCATTTTCAATAGCATCCATCACACTAGCATAGGCATCTCTTGTTAAGGATTGACGCATAGTCGCTTCATTAAATACATTAGTTCCAAAAATAGCAGAACGACGTTCTTTCTCTTCTACAATAACAGGTCTCCTATTAAATGTTTCTTTAATCGCGTAAAATCTTAACATTGACATATTTTTGATTATTTGAATTGAAATACAAAAATAACAACTTATTTATATATACCCCTTAAAAAACAGGGGCGTTAATAAGTATTTCATATTTTTTAACCAAAATACCCCTATTTTTTTGAGTTTAAAATAAAATAAATGATATTTGCATCTTTATTTAAACAAACAAGTACATTATGAGCAAGTCTAAGTTAGAATACATTTGGTTGGATGGCTATAAGCCAACACAAAATATGAGAAGCAAAACTAAAGTAGAAATTGACTTTAGTGGTAAACTAGAAGATTGTCCTATCTGGTCTTTTGATGGAAGTTCTACACGTCAAGCTGAAGGTGGGTCTTCAGACTGCTTATTAAAACCGGTTGCTATTTACCCAGATCCAGCACGTAAAGATGGGTATTTAGTAATGACTGAAGTTTTAAATGCTGATGGCACACCACATGAATCTAACGCTAGAGCAACGATTGAAGATGAAGATAATGATTTTTGGTTTGGATTTGAGCAAGAGTACTTTATTATGGACAGAGAAACACAATTACCTCTAGGGTTCCCTATTGGTGGTTATCCTGGACCTCAAGGTATGTATTACTGCTCCGTAGGTGGGCGAAATACACATGGTCGAGATTTTGTTGAAGAACACGCTGATTTATGTATTGCTGCCGGACTAAATTTTGAAGGTATTAATCAAGAAGTTGCATCTGGACAATGGGAATATCAATTATTTGCAAAAGGTGCAAAAATTGCGGGTGATGAGATATGGGTATCTCGTTATTTACTAGATCGTTTAACAGAACAATATGGTTATTATATTGAATATCATCCTAAGCCTGTAAAAGGTGATTGGAATGGTTCTGGGATGCATGCTAATTTCTCAAATACGACT
>CAZECB010000337.1:1296-2657 GCA_964510745.1 uncultured Flavobacteriaceae bacterium
GGTTTCCTCAATTTCTTGTTAGATAAGTTGACTCTCAAATACCACACTAAGAACTTGTGGAAGTCAAGACACTTATGAAAAAATATGTGAGGCGTTCAGACCTGTTGTAAAAGAACACATTGCTGTATATGGTGAATTTAATGACCAACGTTTAACAGGTTTACATGAAACGGCATCTATAAATGATTTCAGTTATGGTATTTCTGACAGAGGAGCTTCAATAAGGATACCTATTATTACTGTTGAAAAAGGCTGGAAAGGTTGGCTGGAAGATAGACGCCCTGCATCAAATGGAGATCCTTATAAAATTGCAGCTAGAATTGTAAAAACAGTAAAGTCTGCTAAAATTTAGATTAGACAAATATTAATACTATTTAAAAACATCTTCTATTACAGAAGATGTTTTTTTATGATTACTTTTTAGATACCAAAAATATAAACACACAATAGGCACCAACCAAAAGAATTCCTTTATATCGACTTATTTGGAATCGTTTAGGAAGCAATGTTAAAAGAATTAAAACTGCTGCAAAACCTAGCATCCAAAAAATATCTTTTGACAAAATAGAAGCATCAGTAACAGGAATAGTTTTTATTATAGAAGTCAACCCAAATACAGATCCTATATTAAAAATATTTGACCCAATAAGGTTTCCTAATGACAATGCCTTCTCTTTTTTTGCAGCCGCAATAATTGATGCCGCTAATTCTGGCACACTTGTACCAATGGCTATAACCGTCGCTCCAATAACTGATTCTGAAATACCAAATTGTCTTGCTAAATCCTGCGCCCCATCAACTAACCAACCAGAACCATAATATAATGCCGCAGCACCTATTAACAACCAAATAATTATTTTGAAATTTGAAACTATAGCCAAATTATCATCTACTGCTTCCACAAAAGCATCCTTTTTAGCCTGTTTAATTAAAACAATTAAAAAGATGATTAAAAGCACAAATAAAACAATACCTTCTACAGAAGTTAGTTGATTATCATTAGACAAAAAGTAATACAATACTATTGAAAATAACATCATCACTGGCCAATGCAACTTATAAAATGATTTGTCTACCGCTATAGATCCCAATAAAGCTGTGACCCCTAATACCAAACCAATATTAGCTATATTAGATCCTATTACATTATTTATAGCAAGATCTGATGACCCTATTAATGCTGCCCTTAAACTCACTAATAATTCAGGCATAGATGTCGCAAAAGAAACCACTGTCATTCCAATCACCATTTTAGAAATATTTAATTTAAATGACAATGCTACTGATGATCGCACTAAAAACTCACCTCCTACTACCAATAAAACAAAACCAATTAAAATTAAAATAATACTCATAAACCC
>CAZECB010000338.1:0-2656 GCA_964510745.1 uncultured Flavobacteriaceae bacterium
TTCTTGAATGGTTTTCATTTGTTGATGCAAGAAATATTCGCGTTGTTGCTGATTCATATCACTTTGAACCTTAGATTGAATATCATTTTTAAGTTCCAGTTTCTGAAACTCAACATTCATATATTTCAAGGTCATTAAAGCACGTTCTTGTAAATCATTAGTTTCTAAAAGATCTTGTTTTTCTTTTACTGAAAGATTCATATTAGAAGACACAAAATTGATTAAAAACGAATTGCTTTCAATATTTTTTATTGCAAATGACGCTTCACTAGGGATATTTGGGCTTTCTTTAATGATCTCTAGTGCCAAATCTTTTATAGAATCTATGATCGCTTTAAACTCTTTACTCTCTTTATTTGGGGTCGTTTCATTAACAGCTCTCACTGTAGCATTCATATACGGGTCTTCAGTAATGACCTCTGCAACCTTAAAGCGCTTTTTACCTTGTATGATAACTGTAGTATTACCATCGGGCATTTTCAACACCTTTAAGATACGTGCTACTGTACCTGTATCATTAATATCCTTAGCAGTTGGGTTTTCAACAGATTCATCCTTTTGAGAGACTACACCAATCACTTTACTACCTTTATTAGCATCATTAATCAATCGGATAGATTTATCTCTTCCGGCAGTAATAGGGATAACTACTCCAGGAAATAATACCGTATTTCTTAATGAAAGTATAGGTAGCGTTTCTGGTAAAGATTCATTATTTATTTCTTCTTCATCTTCAGTAGTCATTAATGGAATTAACTCTGAATTTTCATCAAATTCCTGAAATGACAAACTGTCAAGGCTTACAAATTTTGATTTCGACATACTATTTATAGGTCATTCTGTCATAGAAACAGAACTATTTTATTTTAAATTTATATACATGGTGTAATCACTATACTTCTAAATATTGTGTTTAGATGTTTTTAAAAGTGTTTTACGTACACTTTAATTCAATTGTTATGCCATAATTAACTTTCAATTAGTAAACTTTTTATATTAAAGACATAAAAAAACTATATTTAATTTTATAAAACTGTAACAATCTTATTTTATTCTTATCTCTTATATAAATCATTTGCTTTTTGGCACTAATCAATCAAAACATCGAACAATTATTACAGCTGTGTATTATTAATAATCAATCTGCTCAATTGGAGGTTTATAATAGATATTACAAAGCCATGTATAATACAGCCTATAGAATTGTAAAAGATAGTTTCATTGCAGAAGATATTATGCAAGACTCATTTTTAACCGCTTTTACAAAACTAAATACCTTAAAAGAAACACTAACATTTGGGTCTTGGTTAAAGCGTATCGTTATCAATAATAGTGTTCAATATTTTAATACAAATAAAAAATATACGAAGATTGGTTTAGATGATGTTGTACATAAAGTAGAAAGTGATATAGGGATTGTTCCAGATTGTGAGTTTACCAATTTAAAAGCAAAACAAGTTTTAGAAGAACTAAAATCATTAAAAGGCAACTATAGAATATCGCTCACATTACATTTAGTTGAAGGCTATGACTATGAAGAAGTAAGTGCCATAATGAATATTTCTTATGCAAATTGCAGAACAACAATATCAAGAGCTAAAGAAAATTTAAGGAAGCGATTGAGTCATTTAAAATTAGAAAATGAAAGATAATAATTTACATACATTATTTAATAACTTAAAAAATGAATTAGATACTGAAAGTCCGAGTTTAGGACATGAGGGGCGTTTTTTAGAAAAATTAAATTCACAAGAAAAAAGAAACCAAAAACCTACAAAAAACTTTTGGAAACCTATTATTGGTATTGCAGCATCTGTAGCTATTTTATTTTCAGTATTTACGTATATAAATAGAGACTATAGTGTGCCCGATTTAGCTAACATTTCTCCAGAAATGGCAAAAACAGAATCTGTTTTTAATATGACTCTACAAAATGAATTGAAAAAAATTAACCCTGAGGAGTATCCTGAATATCAAGAATTAATTGTTGATGCTTTATTTGAAATTAAAGTATTGGAAGAAAGTTATAGTCAACTCATATATGGGTTAAAGGAAAATCCTGAGGATGAATTAGTTCTTTCTGCAATGATTTTAAACTTTCAAAGTAGAATTGATATTCTACAGGGTGTCATGCAGGAAATAGAAGAAATGAAAAAATTAGACAATAGCACAACTATCATATAAATCAATAATTTTTTCGCTTACGCGGAAATAAAAACACATTAAAATTATGAAAAAATCAATTACACTATTAACAACTGCTTTAATGCTTGTTAACATTACAAATGCGCAATTTTGGGGAAACAAAAAAATAAAAGGCAATGGAAACATTACTACAGAAACGAGAAATACAGGAAATTATGATGGTATTAAATGTGCTGGATCAATGGACTTTATATTAGTTCCTGGTAATGAAGGTGAAATAAAATTAGAGGGAGAATCAAATTTATTAGAACATATTGTAACCGAAATAAAAGGCAATAACCTAATTGTTAAAGTAAAAAAAGGATATAATATTAGCTATGGTAGAAATAAAGGAATAAAAATAACAATTCCTTACGAAGACATAAGTAAAGTATCTCTTGCAGGGTCTGGAGATGTCGTTAATGAAGGTACTATTAAATCAAATAAACTTGGTGTATCACTAGCTGGGTCT
>CAZECB010000339.1:0-2655 GCA_964510745.1 uncultured Flavobacteriaceae bacterium
AGCCGTGATAATAATATTGTTTATGGTGGTTCTCAATTTGGATTTTATTATCGTGTTAATCTAGAAACTGGAGAGCGTATTTTTATAAATCCCCGTCATGAGTTAGGAGATACTCCCTATCGCTATAATTGGTTAACTCCTATTTTATTATCCCCACATAATCAAGATATTTTGTATATGGGCGCCAATAAGTTATTACGCTCTTTAGATCAAGGTGAAACATTTACAGTGATTTCAGATGATTTAACTACTGGAGGTAAAAAAGGAAATGTGCCTTACGGAACTTTAACGACCATTTCTGAAAGCCCGTTTAAATTTGGGAAAATTTACGTAGGTAGTGATGATGGCTATATTAATATCACTGAAAATGGAGGCAATAGTTGGACGCGAGTTTCTGATAATTTACCACAAGGCTTGTGGGTATCTCGTGTCATTGCATCACAGCACAATAAAAATAGAGTATATGTAACACTTAATGGGTATAGAACTGATGATTTTAAAGCATATATATACCTAAGTGAGAATAATGGAAATACATGGAAAGCAATTGCTAGTAATATTCCAAATTCCCCTGTTAATGTAATTAAAGAAGATCCTTCAGATGAAAATATAGTATATGTGGGTACTGATAACGGTGTTTATGTCACGTTTAATAAAGGAAATAAATGGGAAGCTTTTTCTAACGGATTAACAAATGTTGCAGTTCATGATGTAGTTATTCAAGAAGAAGCTAAAGACTTATTAGTTGGTACACATGGACGCTCAATTTATAAAGCTAATATTTCTGAATTACAAAAGTATAATCAAGTTAGTAGTACTTCAATTTCAATTTTTCAAACACCTTCAATACGATTCTCACCACGCTGGGGAGTATCTAGAAGTCAATTTTCAGATCCTTTTGAACCCTCTATTAATTTTAAGTTTTATACAAGTACATCAGGAAAACAAAACCTGAAAATCCTATCAGAAGAAGGTATAGTACTAAATACCTTTACTGTTACTACAGATAAAGGATTTAACTATTATGATTATGATTTGACGCTTTCTAACTCAGGAAGAAAGACATTAAATAAAGAGAAAGATTTAAAATTAAATGCGTCTCAAAATGGCAAATATTACTTGCCAAAAGGAAACTATCAAATTGAAATAGGCTCTGAGAAAAAAACATTTGAAATTAAGTAAGGATTATAGTATTTGTTAAATAAATAAGTTTAATGTTAAAATAAACTAAATCAATACTTAAGTCTTTTGGTTAAAAACTAGCTTCGCGTCGTCAATCAAATCAAAAGACTTATTTATGACAAAGTATATACTTACTTTTATTGTTTTATTAGTTTCAATACCTACATTTTCTCAAGAAAATTCTGAAGACTTAAGAATATTTATTGATTGTGATCGCTGTGATAATGAATACTTACGGCAAAACCTCGGGAATGTTCAATTTGTTAGAGATCAAAATTTAGCCGAAGTCCACTTGTTTTTCACAACACAACGTAATGGTAGTGGTGGTAATGAATTTGTAATTGATTTTATCGGTAAAGAAGGTTTTCAGGATCTTAAAGATCGATTAAGTTTCAATACTAATGCAACGATGACCAATGATGAAATCAGGAATTTAACCTTACGTTACATCAAATTAGGATTAGTACGTTATTGGACAAAATCAGGAAAAATTGATGCAATAACCATTAATGTAAAACAAAATACTGAAACAGAACAAGAGGAAGGTGAAGTTGATGATCCGTGGAATTTTTGGGTATTTCGTTTAGGCGCTAATGGTTTTTTTGATGGACAAGAAACAAATAGCTCAAGTAGAATTAATTTAAGTGTTTCTGCAAGACGTGTCACAGATAAAAATAAATTTTCTTTTTTTGCTAGATTTAACGAAAACAGATCTGTTTTTACGTTTGACGGAGAAGACATAATTAATACAACTAATTCCCGATTTGTAGGTATTAGTGATGCAATTAGCTTAACAGAGCATTGGTCATTAGGAGGATTTGCTAATATAAGAACCTCTGTATTTGGTAATATAGATTTCTCTTGGAGAGCTAGACCAGGCATAGAATATAATTTCTTTAAATATTCTGAATCTGCAAAAAAACAATTAACACTATCTTATAGAAATGGTATTCTATTTAATGATTACACAGAACTTACTGTTTTTGGAGAAACTAGTGAATACCTTTGGGAGCATGAACTATCATTAGGAGCGAGTATTAATCAAAAATGGGGAAGTTTATCTGGTGAAATAGCTTTCGAACAATTTTTGCAAGATTTACCACTTAATGCCTTAAACTTTAATTTAAATGCTAATGTGCGATTGTTTAAAGGATTTAATTTTAATGTTAGTGGCGGATATAGTATTACACGTAATCAAGTTAATTTAGAAGCTGGAGATGTGTCATTAGAAGATTTATTACTACAACAACAACAATTACAATCGGGTTTTAATTTTTTTGCTAGTGTTGGCTTTAATTACACATTTGGTTCAATCTATAATACAATTGTGAATCCAAGATTTGGATTTTAATAAGTTTTCTACATAAATGAATTGAAAGCCTAAAGTTTTAAAAACGACTTCTTATTCAGTAGTATTCTAAATAAACATATTTTAAGGACATCTTATTGCTTAAAACAATAAAGTAAACTACT
>CAZECB010000340.1:0-2649 GCA_964510745.1 uncultured Flavobacteriaceae bacterium
TGCTCTAGCAGATCAATATAGTGCTATTGAAGTGTTAGAAGGTGTAAACATTAATGGTAAATTTACTCTAGGTGAAAACATTGGAGATCTTGGTGGTGTTTTAGGCGCTTATGATGGTTTACAACTTAATTTTGAAAGAAATGGTAGACCTGAAGATATTGATGGTTTTACAGCAGAACAACGATTCTTTATGTCTTGGGCTACGGTTTGGAGGACATTAACTAGAGATGATGCATTAAGGACTCAAGTTAAAACAGATCCTCATTCACCAGGTATACAAAGAGCAATTCAACCTTTAAAAAATATTGATGCTTTTTATGACGCATTTGATATTAAAGAAGGAGATAAAATGTATTTAGCTCCAGAAAGTAGAGTTAGAATTTGGTAATATAAATTCATTTAAAAACAAAAAAAGGAACTTATAATAAGCTCCTTTTTTGTTTTTTTAATATCTAAAAGTTAATTTTTAACTGCTGATTGACTTTTCTGAGCTTCTAAAGCATCTCGGCTAATCTTTGCCAAATTAAAATTAGGAGCTATAGTTAATGCTTCTCCAAAAATTGTAATAGCTTCATCTATATTCGTTTTTTGATCTTCACTAAACGTTAGCAATCCTTTTAAATATGTAAATGCTGCTTTAGCAGATACTTGATAGGGTTGTTGGCGATTTTCATAATATGAACGCTTTTCGTCATCTTTAGCATTAGCCAATCCATAATCAATATGAGTTTTTGCTCCAGAAAAATCTTTTGTTTGCAATTTTAAATCTGCTAATTCATAAGCTAATAAAACACTAGGTTTACGTTTAAAAAACTCTTCAAAATGTGGTATTGCTTTTTCAAATTGATTGAGAGTTTGTAAAGACACTGCCTTAATTTCTACCGCTAAATCTGAATCACCTGCATTTACATCAATACCTATTACATTGAGTGCTTGCACATGCTTATTATTATTCATGTAATAAGCAGCCAAGGTATCTTTTCTTGCTTGATTTGGTACGAGTATATTTAAATGTGTTAATGCATTGACAACACCATCTACGTCACCCTGAGCTTTCATTTGTTTGTAAAATGTCTCATAATGCTTAACCAATTGCCCATTATCTTGAGCATTTAAGCTTAATACTGTAACAAAAATTACAAACCCTACTATTTTTTTCATGTTATATTCATTTATAATTCGTGCACAAATCTAAAAAAATAAGAGATTAGATAAATAAATTTTAAGGCTTTTATTAGAATAATGGTTAGTTTTTGTCGGGGTTTGCTATTCAAAACTCAATAATTATAAGAATTATTCTATAATTATTTTTATCTCTAAAAGACTACATTAGGATTACATCTTAAAAATGAGTAACTTTAAGTACTTCTAAATTAATAGCTATGGGAATTAAAAGTTTTCAAGGGTCTAGACGTCATACAAATACAGACTCTAATAATGCACCTCTAAAAGTAAAAGATTATATGACCACTAATCTTATTACATTTAAACCTAACCAATCCATTGAAGAAACTATTGAGACACTTATCAAACATAAGATTTCAGGTGGACCTGTTGTAAATGAAAGCAATGAGCTTATTGGTATTATTTCTGAAGGTGATTGCATCAAACAATTAAGTGATAGTCGTTATTACAATATGCCAATGGATAACTTATCTATAGAAAATCATATGGCTAAAAATGTGGAAACTATTGATGGTGAAATGGATATTTTTGATGCTGCCAATAAATTTATTGAAGCTAAACGAAGACGTTTTCCTATTGTTGTTAATGGTAAACTTGTTGGGCAAATCAGTCAGAAGGATGTATTAAAAGCTGCTATGAACTTAAAGGGACAAAACTGGAAGTAGTTATTTTTTACGTTGATTTACTTTTTGTTTTGGCAAATCTGTAATCAATATTTTCTGTTTTTCATTACTTTCTAAACTTGCAATCTTAGAATAAGGATATTCAGGAATAGGTTCGCTTAAGGATTTCCATTTTGCGATTCCTGCTACAGTGATTTCTTCTCCTACTTCAATAATAGCCTCAGTATAACGTAATTGTTTATTAAACCCAAAATAAGTTGAACTGTCAATATTATAGCTTTTTAATAAGGCTTCAAATTCTGGAGTAGGGTCACTAAATGTACCTGAAGACGTTTTTTTATCTACAACTAAATAGCTTGTGAAATTTTTAGGATTCTTCACTGGTTTTACTATTGCTAAATCACCGTTTTTTTCAATAAAAAAATCTTGCACTTCGCGTTCATTGACTAATGTTTTCCAATAACTACTTTTTCCATTACTCTTTTGCTGTTGAATTTTAATTGAATAAAAAATACATTTTCTTTTACTTAATGGTGCTATTAAAGGGTTTTTTACATGTAATGCTTTTCCTGTGATTTTAGTAAATTCATTTGTTTTTAAACCTCCAATAGGTTTTGTAGGAGTTTTTAAAAGGGTTCTAATGATCACTTGCTTTAAACTAAAATAATAAGCTAAAAACACTATAACTACAATTGCAATTATTACTATAAAAACTATAATTAAAGGTTCAGTTTTAGTTAAAAGAAACATGTGTGATGATTTTTAGTTGATACTAATAGGTAGTAATTTATCTTAAAATGTTACATATATTAACTCTCTCGTTTTACTAGTGCATAATAGT
>CAZECB010000341.1:0-2625 GCA_964510745.1 uncultured Flavobacteriaceae bacterium
TAGGATACAATTAGCAATTGGCAATGAACAATTAACAATGGGCAATGAACAATTTTCAATTGGTAATGAATGCTTATCAAAATTTTGATTATCCATTTTCTTTTGAGGATTTGATAATTGTAAATAAAATCTTCAAGATCTCTTCAATATCATTAAATAGTAAATTGAATTCTTCTTCACTGATATAATCTGTGTCTTTTAATAATCGTAGCCAATATTTAGTTTCTCTAGCTTCTTTGCATGAGATAGTTAATTTATGAATAAAATCTTTTTTAGAAATACCTCCAATGGCTTCCTCTGCATTTGCTCCTATAGAAGTTCCTGAACGTAAAATTTGTCTAGATAAAACATATTCTTTCTTTTTTGAGTTTAAGGTTTGAGAAAGTTTTACAATTTTCACTGCAAAACTATAGGTTTTATCTAAAATTACATTTTTACTCACTTTAAATTTTATTGTTAGTTCTTAATACAAATTGTCCATTGCTAATTGCTAATTGCTAATTGTCCATTGTCAACTGTTCATTGTAAATTGAAAAAATATCGTTTCATTTTTTTAAAAACCTCAACAGGTTCATTACTATTCCAAATACTTCCTAAAACGCCAACACCTTTAAATCCAAGTGCTGAAAGTTTAGTTAAATTATGCACTGTCACACCTCCCATACCAATTATTGTTTTATCTATATGATTAACATCAAACTCGCGACCCTGATACCCTGGCTTAGATATTGATGAAAACACAGGGCTTAATAAATGATAATCAAATTCAAAATAGCAATTGTCAAGCTCTTCAGGTTCATGAAAAGATGAGCTTATTGTTTTTCCAAACATATTAAGGTTTTTAAAATATTGCCCAGGATTATCAATATGATCTCTTCGTTTTTGTTCTTGAAAATGAATCCCTTTTAAATTAAATTCATTAACTAACTCATGAAAATAATGAACTACTATTCTGTTGTGATATTTTTTATCAAATCGATTTAAATACTCACAATGCGCTTTATAATTTTTATTTGGTTTTCTAAAATGATAATACTCTAATCCTTCTTGAAATAATTGATGAAGTATTTCAATTTCATTAGGGATATCTTTTTCTGGTGCTATAACAATTATCATCTTCAATTAGCAATTAACAATAGGCAATTAGTATTTTTGGTGACAATAAAATTTTTCATACTATAAATTGTTTCTTCATGAATTAATAATTGCACATTGATAATTGGTAATTACACATTGTAAATTATTAATTGATTAAAGGTAAACTTCTGATCCTTTTTCTTTAAATTCTTTGGACTTTTCATCCATTCCTTTTTGAATCACTTCATTATCTACAATATCATTTGCTGCTGCAAAATCACGAACTTCTTGAGATATTTTCATAGAACAGAATTTTGGTCCACACATAGAACAGAAATGTGCAATTTTAGCACCTTCAGCCGGTAGCGTTTCATCATGATATTCACGAGCTAATTCTGGATCTAACCCTAAATTGAACTGATCTTCCCATCTAAATTCAAAACGTGCTTTTGATAAGGCATTATCACGATGTTGCGATCCTGGATGTCCTTTCGCTAAATCTGCAGCATGGGCTGCTAATTTATACGTCACTACACCTGCACGTACATCATCTTTATTTGGCAATCCTAAATGTTCTTTAGGGGTCACATAGCACAGCATTGCACAACCATACCAACCAATCATTGCTGCTCCAATACCAGAAGTGATATGATCATACCCTGGAGCGATATCAGTTGTCAAAGGTCCTAAGGTATAAAATGGAGCTTCATCACAAACCTCAATTTGCTTGTCCATATTTTCTTTAATCATGTGCATTGGCACATGACCAGGGCCTTCAATAAAACATTGTACTTCGTGTTTACGCGCTATTTGTGTTAGTTCGCCTAAAGTTTCTAATTCTGCAAATTGTGCTTCGTCATTAGCATCAGCAATAGAACCCGGACGTAACCCATCGCCTAGAGAAAATGCCACATCATATTGTTTTAAAATTTCACATATCTCTTCAAAATGCGTATATAAAAAGCTCTCTTTATGATGTGCTAAACACCACTTTGCCATGATAGATCCACCACGAGACACAATACCTGTAACACGTTTTGCGGTCATAGGTACATAACGCAATAGTACGCCTGCATGTATTGTAAAATAATCAACACCTTGCTCAGCTTGCTCAATGAGGGTATCACGAAAAATCTCCCAAGTTAAATCTTCAGCAACGCCATTTACTTTTTCTAAAGCTTGATAAATAGGCACGGTCCCTACTGGAACAGGTGAATTACGGATAATCCACTCTCTGGTTTCGTGAATATTCTGCCCTGTTGAAAGGTCCATAATATTATCTGCTCCCCAACGGCATGCCCAAACTGCTTTTTCTACTTCTTCTTCAATAGACGATGTGGTTGCTGAATTACCAATATTGGCATTTATTTTCACCAAGAAATTGCGTCCTAAAATCATAGGTTCAGCTTCAGGATGATTAATATTTGATGGGATTACTGCACGACCTCTAGCCACTTCTTCTCTTACAAACTCAGGCGTTATTTTTTGAGGTATTGAAGCTCCAAAATGCTCTCCTTTATGTTGCTTTGCTAACTCAGTCATTTCATC
>CAZECB010000342.1:0-2612 GCA_964510745.1 uncultured Flavobacteriaceae bacterium
TAAACGTACAATACGAGATTGCTCTGCTAATGCTTGTAAGATAGATTGTCTAATCCACCATACTGCATAAGATATAAATTTAAAACCACGAGTTTCATCAAAACGTTGGGCTGCTTTAATTAAACCTAAATTACCTTCATTAATTAAATCAGGCAAAGTTAATCCTTGGTTTTGATATTGCTTAGCTACTGATACTACGAAACGCAAATTAGCTTTGGTTAATTTTTCTAAAGCTATTTGATCTCCAGCTTTAATACGTTGCGCTAATTCTACTTCTTCATCAGCAGTAATTAAGTCAACTTTTCCAATTTCTTGTAGGTATTTATCTAATGATGCAGTTTCTCTATTGGTAACCTGCTTGGTGATTTTGAGTTGTCTCATGTAATTTTTCTTCTTGCTATATTTTCAAGGCTTTATTCGCCTTACTATTTACTTATACGTATGATTAGTCGAAAATGTTACAAAAAAAATTAATTAATTTGGTATATTTAGGAATATTGTAACCAATTTGTACTTTATAATGAATAGAATTATAATTATTTTTCTCTTTTTTAGCACAACTATTATCGCTCAAAAAAGGAATTATGATATTGTTTTTCCAAAAACTCAATTGGAAATAGATATACAATGTAAGCAATGTAATAAAGCGTTTGAACAAAAACCTAAGGAAGCTGATTTCTCAATTAAAAGAGAGGGTAATAACCTATACTTTGTGACTAATGATGAAAAATGGGTTAACATTTTATTTGAAAATAATGTAGATGGGTTAGCAATTGATGTTGTCGATATTGAACGCTATGATTGTGAAGTGTTTAGCATTGGTAGAGATCAAATAAAAGGAACTCTGTTGCCACCCATTAATGCAACTAAGTTTAAAACTGATTTGCAACCTATTGAAGATAATAAGTTTAGAGTATTGGTTGGGGAGCTCCCCACAGAACTTCAAAACAAAGATTTAGAATATAATATTTTGTTTCTAGGTAATAACACACTCTGTCGTTATCAAACCATTTTCAATCTTAAAGCCTATACTTGGGACTTATTAGATATGGGGATATACTTAGACTCTATAAATTACAATACAAAAAAAATAGCTTCAGTAGATGAAGGATATAAAATAAAGTACAAAACGTTAAAGTTTAAAATCCCTTTTAAAAAAAATAAATCTCAATATTTAGCCTCAGATATCAAACCACTATATGATTCTTTAAATCTAACAGATTTTAATATTAAAACAATTAATATTAAAGCGTATGCATCTATTGAAGGAAGTCTTAAGCGAAATATTGAGTTGCAAGAACAACGTTCAAAAAGTATTGTTAATGCTTTACAAGCATATCAAAAATCTACTATTAAAACAAAAATATCTTCTTCTGAAAATTGGGTGGAATTTTTGAATGATATTATTGGGACGAAATATGAGACTCTCAAATCTCTTAATAAAGAACAATTAAAATCAAAATTAGTTGGTGATTATTCTAAAGATTTAGAGTCAATTCTTAAAAACCACAGAAAAGCAGTTGTTACTCTTGAGTTAGAAAAGAAAGATACATATAAAAATATGTCACCTGACGGATTAGTAAATGCTTTTAATTCGGCTATAAAAATAGATGATTTAGGGGAAGCTTCAAAAATTCAAAATTCTTTGTTTAATAGATTCAAGTATTTTAAAATATCTCCCGATGTAATACAAAAAATGATAATCCCAGAACAGTTAAAATATATTAGATTCCTTAATAATAGGAGTGCATTTAAATATCAATTAAATGATAGAAAATTGCTAATTGTGAAAAATGAATTGGAAAAACTTCAAAAACTTGACCCTAAAAATATTAGAATTAAATATAATTTGACAGTTTTAAAATTTAAATTATGGCGTTATAATGTTGAACCTGTTGATGATAAAAAATTTAAAAGTGAGATTTTAGCTCTTAAAAATTATGGAATAGATCAAGCACTAATAAACCGTATGATGATTAATCTTCATATTATAAAAAGTGAGAAATTTTTTAGAAAACGTGATTATGCTAATAAAGATAAGTCTGTAAATTACATTAATAATAATTATAAAAATATTTCTTTAACTAACTTAGACTATTTTAGTTTAGCTCAGTTTTTAGCATATTATTCTAATGAAGATAAAGCAGCTGAGTTATTAACTTATAAAGCCAAAAGTATAGATGTAGATGAAGATTTGTTATTTTACTATCTACATTTAACTTTAATAAATAAAGAGTTAACTCAAACAGATAATTATCGTACAATAATGCTTAATGCCATTAATTTAAATAAATCTCGTTATTGTAATTTGTTTAACTCTGTAGATAATGATGGCGTTACTTTTCAATTGCTCGAAGATCAATACTTAAGGGATACGTATTGTGAGAATTGTAATGAATAAATAATAAAAAAAGCCCATCAAATTTTGATGAGCTTTCATTTTATAGAATAAAAAAGAAAACTAACTTTCTTTTTTACCTTCTCTAGGTTTTCTATTGTCACGACGATTATCACGTCCACGATTATTATCTCTTGGTGGGCGCTCTACATAACCTTCTGGTTTTGGTAAAATAGCTTTACGGGATACTTTTTCTTTGCGTGTTCTTTTATCT
>CAZECB010000343.1:0-2592 GCA_964510745.1 uncultured Flavobacteriaceae bacterium
ACTTCAGCTAGTATTACCATTAATCGTGTTTTTTATAGGGTTTTCAAGTGTTGTTGGAGATAGGCAAAATGGCACTTTAAAAATTCTATTATCTCAAGGCGCTACTTGGAAAGATATTTTATTTGGAAAAACTTTTGGGTTATTTGGGATCGCGATGCTCTTTTTTATTCCAATCCTTTTAATTATTGTAGTTGCTCCTTTAGCACTAGGAAATCAAGCAAATGATTTTCATTGGTTACGAATATTGTTATTAGGGTTGAGTTATTTAATCTTCTTATATATTAGTTCTGTTTTAACAATTGTGATATCTGCTAGTAGTCGTAATTCAAAAAGTGCCCTCCTACGATTACTAGGCATATGGTTGTTATTTGTTGTATTATTACCAAAATCTGCTCAAGCAATGGGTAATTACTGGTTTCCCACGCCTACGAAATTAGCATTTCAATCGGCTATTGAAAAAGAGGTGATTCAAAAAGGAGATAGTCATAATCCAGATGATCCTCATTATAATGATTTACGGGACTCGGTATTGACCGTTCATAAAGTAAGTAAAGTAACCGATTTACCTTTTAATTATGCTGGTTTTGTGATGAAGGAAGGTGAAAAAATCACTTCTACTTTATATAAAAAACATCATGCAAACCTAATAGATATATATAAAGCTCAAAATGATGTTACTCGATTCTCATCGTATATCAATCCTTTTACTGCTATAAAACAAGTATCCATGATCATGTCTGGTACGGGTTTTTCTTCTTATGTTGATTTTCAAAAGCAAGCAGATGACTATCGCTACCAAATGTCTCAAGCAATGAATGAATTGCAAATAGAGTACATCAGTCCCAAAAAGGAAAGTGGATCTGAAGGGAAAACTCATGTGGTAGGTCATGAACATTGGGAAGAGTTTTCAGATTTTAAGCATAGGCCTTCAGTCTTTACTCTTTTGATTAAAGAAGCATTTCCAGGGCTAATTTCTATATTGATATGGATATTTTTTATTGTTGGCATCCTTATAATTACCTCAAAAAAAACAAAAGCGATATGAAAACATATACACTATTTTTACAACAATGCATTCGATCAAAAGAGGTGTGGATGAGTTTATTGATAGTTACCTTGTTAGGTATCATCAGTATTAGTATTGGAAATAAACACCTATCAAAACAACAAGAAACTATTGCAGAGGTTAAAACATATCAAGCACAACATATTGATAGACAAGTATCTCTACACAATGAAGACTTAGGTTTATTGCTCTACTATACAAAGTTTGCTTTTATAAAACCTGTCAATCCGTTATCAGGAATATCCATTGGTCAATCAGATGTTAACCCATCTGTAAAACGTATTACGATCAAAACCTTTGAAGGCCAAAAATTCGATACTGATTTGGTCAATCCTATGAATTTACAATCAGGTACGCTTGATCTTTCATTTGTGATTATTTACTTATTTCCGCTGCTTGTGATTGTTTTAACATTTAATCTTATTTCAGAAGAAACAGAAACAGGTACTTGGTCTCTAGTAGCGATTCAAACCAGATCTAAACTCCGCTTTATTATTTCTAAATTATCCATCAGATTTTTGCTGTTATTTTTTGTATTACTCTTTATTTTTTGTGTTGCAAAATTTATGTTAGATATACCCATAACTGGAAGCTTCCTATCCATGTTAGGATTATCTACCCTGTATATTATATTTTGGTTTACAATTACTTTTTTTGTTATTGTTTTTAAGAAATCTTCTGGTTTTAATGTACTCTTACTTTTGTCTATTTGGTTAACTTTAATCATTTTATTACCTGCTGGAATTAATGCGTATCTATCGTCAAAGTATCCAGTGCCAGAAGCATTAAGTACAGCAATAGCACAAAGAGATGGATATCATACTAAATGGGATACTGACAAGCATGCTACAATTGAGAAGTTTTATGAGCATTATCCACAATTTAAAGAATATGGGTATCCAACAGATGGGTTTAACTGGCTATGGTATTATGCAATGCAGCAAATGGGCGATGATGATTCAAAAAACGAGCAAGAAGCGTTAAATGAAAAGATTAAATTACGAAAACACATTAGTAAGCAGATTGCATCAGTGGTCCCTAATATGCATATGCAACTCGCTTTTAATGTAGCGGCAGGTACCAGTATGAATCAGCATATGGATTACTTACAAGATACTGAAGCGTATCATGAGAAATTAAGATTATTTTTCTATCCAAAAATCTTTGAAGAACAGCATGCTAATGTTATTAATTGGAATCAATTTATACCTGAATATTCTAAAAAAGATAGCAATATAGAACCAGTAAAAAATATGGTTCCTTTACTAGTAGCATCAGTGCTTATGATTTTGATTTCCATACCTATGATAAGGCGATTATGATAATAAAATATTCGAGTTATTATAAATCTCGAATGAAAAAGTTTTGGACCTACTATATTAGACTGAACATAAAGTTGAGAGATATTGTGCTACATAATTTAATTTTGAATTATGAAAAAACGATACAGAAATTACAGTCAATCCTTTAAACAAAAAGCGGTAGAATTAAGCTTTACCAGAAACAATGTTAAACAAGTATGTGAA
>CAZECB010000344.1:0-2568 GCA_964510745.1 uncultured Flavobacteriaceae bacterium
AAATCAAAGAACATTGGGCAATTTAATTAAATTGCAATCTTTTTGCGGTTAATAAATCTAGTTGTTCATAGTCAATATCTCCAGAAATATAGCGCAGCCCTATCGCACCAATCCATAAACCTCTAGAAAAAATATGAATCAATAGATTGAAAAATAAAATCGTCCAGCTAATACCTAAACCGTTAACAAAAAATAATGAAATAATATTTATATAATAATTTACGCTATGTACTTCAAAAAAATCCGTTAGAAAACCTATAAGGGATCGAGCCTCCCACACCCCAAATAACAAGACCCCTGAAATCACCAATTCCAATTGCCAACTCTCTTGTTGGAGTTGTTCTAGCCATTCTTTTAATTGTTTCTTTTTTGGATTCTTGTTTTCTTCTGTTTGTTGGTTCATATCTTTTAAAGCATGCTTAGTAGTTAGTATTCGTCAATATATCAAAATTAGTTAGATTTTAATATACTTGACCTAATGTTTAAGCACCTTCTTAATCCCACTTCTAAAATCATCCGTTTCAATTTCTAAAAAATATACACCAGCAGGAATATCTAAGTGTTCCCAATGAAAGGTATGAGCCCCTTCCGTTAAATGATCCAATGATTGGACACCTACTTCTTGACCAACGGTATTGACCAGTCGGATTTTTAAATTAGCAATATTTTCTTTTAGGTTAAAATTTAAAATCAATTGATCTTCAAATGGGTTAGGATTTATGTCAATAAAATTATCTTCAAAGATATCGGCAGTAGTAGTAGAGGTAAGTGCTTCTTCCCTTATCACTTGAACCGAAAAATCATCAAAATAGAAACCATCTTCTGTAGCAAACTCATCCGTCTTGATCTGGAATCGAAAAGAAACTTCTTGCCCTAAATAAGGCGAAAGGTCTATCTTTTCTAATACCCAATCTCTTTGAAAACCATTGTATGCTGGTTCATCTCGATCATCTAATACGGTATATTCCCCACAAATTGGAGTATAGTTTATATTATTTATGCTGATGGAAAAATTCACAAAATCGAATCGAGGTTCTAGTTCCCATTTCGCTTGAAACTGAACAGTAGCGGCTAACGCACCTCGTAGATCTATTAGTTCGGTAATCTGAATAAAGGAATTATTATTATTTCTATAGTTGGCGTTAGGGCTATCAGTGATGCTAAATTCTTCTGAATAAAAAGTCTTATCCGTCGCCGCCCATTGACTAGATAAAATCCAATTAGGCACCTCCGCTTCTACAGCATCCAAAAAGACTGTTTCAAAAGGCTGAGCATAGTATTCCTTAGTAATAGGAATGATTCTTTCTACACCACCATTGTTTATCAATACTTCAAAAGTGAATTCTTGAGCAGTCAATTCTGTATCTAAAATAGTATAATTAAAGGATAGTGCCCCCGTATCCAAATGACTCAAGTTATAAGTTTGCGCTTGGCTTTCAATCAATAAGTTTTCATTAGTCGACTGAATTTGAACGCTTAATGCTCCTTCCTCTAAACCGATATTTACTACCTCCAAAAAAAACACCCCTTCGTCTGTTGATAAAATATCAGGACTATTATCAATTATTTCTCCATAAGGCTTTAATAATGCTGCCGCTGAAATATTCTGCCATAAGTTTTCTTTATTCAGTTGGTCTATCGCACTGACAGGTGGCCAAAATCCATATATTAAAGGCCCTACCTCTGGTGCCATTGCTAAGATTTTAGGCTTACTTT
The DNA here is from genome assembly GCA_964510745.1 of uncultured Flavobacteriaceae bacterium. Taxonomy (GTDB): domain Bacteria; phylum Bacteroidota; class Bacteroidia; order Flavobacteriales; family Flavobacteriaceae; genus AU392. The sequence goes on from CAZECB010000344.1 coordinate 1,717, forward strand.
CTTGCTCATTATACATCCAATCAGAACAATCCCCTGTGGCAAAATAACCCACTGTTTCTATATCCGTTCCAAGGCCATAGTTATTCTGTTCGGTCATTTTTTTTCCTAATGCATCAAAAGTAGCATCATCTGTATTTACCTCTGCAGTAGGAAAAATCAACAAATTAGAAAAACTATGACAATTCAATGCTATTTTAAAGGAATGCTCATTACAAAAGTCTACAACGGCTTGTGTCTCTGGTTCTGAAAATGGCTCGATCCCTCTATATTGCTCAGAATTTTGATTATCAGAGGCTCCTTCTAATCCCCAATCATATCCATAGTTTCGATTTAAATCTACCCCTACTGCCTCCCCATCTTCATTAAGCGAACGATTTTTTCGCCAAAATCCGCCTCCTTCAGGAAAGATCATTTCATTATAGACATAGCCATCAGGATTGACGCAAGGAATAAAATATAATTCAACATGATCCATAATATATTTCACCTCTGGATCAGTTTCATAATTTTCTAATAAATACCATATATAGAAAATGAGTTGAGCCATCGAATTGGGTTCCCGAGCATGGGTCAAGGAATTATACAATATCGCAGGCTTATCTTCATCAATATTGGGATTGCTACCAACTTTCAACCAATGAATCGGTCTATCTTCTTGTGTTCGATACTCACCTATTTCTTGTTTTTTAGAAATTAGATTTGGAAACTTAAGCTGCATGCTATCCAACACATCTAACATTTCTTGATAAGTTAGATAGCCTCCCATCGAACCATAAGTATAGTTGACAGGCGTTTCGTATTGACTAGCGAGATCAGGCCCTAGGCAGGGTTGGTTTGGCTCACTTCTGCTAT
>CAZECB010000345.1:0-2566 GCA_964510745.1 uncultured Flavobacteriaceae bacterium
AATATCAAACCATTAAAACTAACCAACTCGCTTTTTATTAATCGAACTCAGGTTCTCAGGATTATCTTCTTTACCCAATAAGATATTATCAATAATATTCCCGCTAAACACAGTAATATCTTGAGGGATAACACCAATGATTTCTCGCCAATTTTGAGTATTTAAATCCGTTAGGTTTTCTTTAGCATTAACAATAATACTACCATTTTCAAAACCATAAAACTTCTGTAATATTTGTCCTAAAGTACTTTTTCCGCTGCCACTTTCGCCAATAACTGCGATACATTCATTTGCTTTTACAGATAAATTTACATTTTTTAATAATTGGCTACGTCCAGCAAAACGAAATGACAAATCGTTAATTGATGAAGATTCTAATTATGGTAAGGAATCTGTTGATATTTTTGCTCCTGGTTTAGACATACCAACCACGTTTTTAAATAATGAATATATTGAGTCTAGTGGGACATCCTTTTCGGCTCCTATTGTAGCAAATATTGCAGCACTTGTATGGTCACATTATCCTAATTTCTCTGCTAAAAAAGTTAAAGACATCCTTATGAAAAGTGGAACTTTATATGAAACTTTGGTTAGTACCCCTTCTGAAGATGAAATTGAAGAGGGAAGTTCAATCTCAACTGCTAAGTTTTCTGAATTATCAAAATCCGGTAAAGTAATTAACGCTTATAATGCTTTATTAATGGCAGATCGTATTTCTAAGAAGAATAGATAAGCTAAGGGAACAGGCTAAAGAATAGTTTGATATTTACGAAGGTTTTGAAATCAATTTTATACTATTCTTATGAATATATTCTCCAAAATTAAGAGGTTTGATGTGCAGGTTTTAATAAGTCATTTACAGTTTTTACAGGGTTAAATGTAAATAGTGGTACTTCAACAAAAACAGTATTCCAATTGGCCATAGCGCCATTCCATAGTCCAGGTAGCTCCAAAGCTTTAATATTTTTTCCTGTTTTTGTTTTCATGGTAATAAATGCGGTTTTAGGGTCTACAAAATTGACTAAATTAAAAGCTTCTCCTTTATAATTTTTTATACCACAAACAATATCTACTGGATTAAAATGAGTCGCACTTTTTAAAATAGCTTTTTGAAGCTTATTTTTTACATCTATTTGTGCAGATTCTACAATCTGTAATGAAGCGACTCCCATTTCATCTTTTACCCAAAATGGTCCTCCTCCAGGTTCGCCTTCATTTTTAACCATTCCACAAACTCGAAGAGGTCTGTTTAGCTTCTCTTTTAAATATTCTATTTGATATTTTTTAGAGTATTTTTCAAACTCTATACTGATAGTTATATTCAATTTATTAGATAAAAACTCTGCAATTTCTATTAGTTTATTCTCTTTAACACTATGATTGTCTAGTTGAATTAAAAACTCAAATGATTTTGATTGTAATTGTAATAATAGACCTGCTATCATTTTTTTATAATCTGCAACTTGCTCTTTGTATTTTGAAACAACAACATTGTCTATATTTTTAATGAATATGACATCTGCATCTAAGTCGTTTAAATTTTCAATTAGCGCCCCATGACCTGAAGGTCTAAATAACAAACTACCATCTGGATTCCTGAATGGTTTATTATCGTGCGGAGCTACGGCAATAGTTTCTGTTGCTTCTTTTTGATATGAAAAAGACACATCAAACTCTGTGCTTGTACGCTCTTCTACATCTTCTTCAATATGTTTAAATTCTTCATCAAATTTATGTTCATATTGCTCTGAAATTGTAAAATGCAGCTCTGCCTTATTTCTTGAAGATGCATATAATGCGCCTTCAAACAAATGTTCTTCAAAGGCAGTACTCGTATTTTTTTTATACCTATGAAAAGGTAATAATCCTTTTGGATAAGCACTGTAATTTAATCGATCTTCACTTAAAATAGTTTTTATAAACTCTTCTCGACGTCTGTCTTCTGATAAATCATTAAAGTCATCAACAAACTCATGTAATTTATAAACTACATCTTCAAAAAATGGAAGTTTCTCTAAACCTACTAAAAACATTGAAAGCTCTGTTGCTTTATGTTTGTTAATATATGAATTAATAGTTTCATCATTGGAGTTATATGTTTCTAAAAATTCAAATAAAAATTTAAACATACGTGTTGCAGCTCCTGATGCTGGTACAAATTTTACAACCTTTTTCTCTTTGCATTGTTCATCAAAAGAATTGCTGTACTGTTTTTTTTCACCTTCAGACAAGCTAATAATTCCGTTACCAATAGTAGCCGCTTCTTTTAAATTAATAAATGGGACTCCTGTTTTAAAAATTTGGATTTGAGATGTCACTTTTTTTAGTGTCATCCCTTTAGCTTCTATTTGCTTTATATCTTGTTTTGTGAAATTCAACTGTTTTATTTTATTAATTCTTTTTTAAAGCATTAAAGAACGTTTCATCTTTTTCAAAAGCAGTTCCTATCACTACTAAATCTGCTCCTGCTTTATATGCGTTCTCTAATTGTGTTTTACTTTGTATCCCTCCGCCTATAATAAGTGGCACATTTAATGCTTGTTTTACACACTTAATAATAACATTA
>CAZECB010000346.1:0-2551 GCA_964510745.1 uncultured Flavobacteriaceae bacterium
GACTGGCAAATACAAGCTAATTGGCAGCTTATATTCCCTTTATTTGGTATAATAGCATTAGCATATATGTAGTTATAAACTATCATATTTAATAGTTTCAAGTTTTAATTTAATTATAAAAATTGCTCTGGCTTCGGTGTTCTTTTTTGTATTTTTAAAGTTCATTCTCTTTCTTTTCAAAAAATTAGAACATAAATGGAAGGTTTCCTATAAGTGGGAAATGATTCGCATTTTTATTGTATTTGCTATTACAGGATCTTCATCTGTATTTATTGGTAGACCTATTATGATGTTTATAGGTATTACTAAAGGGAATTTTAGCCCTGTAATATATTGGATATTGTTTATTATTATTGGACTTATATTTTATCAAATCCTTCTAGTGACTATTGGTTGGCTGCTAGGGCAACATAAATTTTTCTGGGAATTTGAAAAGAAAATGCTAAAGCGTTTTGGTTTAAGTAGATTCTTAGATTAATATTTTTAAAATACTTATAATTAAAAAACTCTCTCAACAATGTGAGAGAGTTTTTAGTTTAAAAACATTTACTTTAACCGAACTTGATGTTATATTATATTTATTGGATGTTTAAAACAAATGTAACATCAAAATCAGTGTCACCATCATCAGCGCCTGTTGTAGCTGATTTCTCATCTGGTTGGTGCTGTAATCTAGCTGTAAATGAACCTCCCATTGACGTTGCCATAGGTGTTGTCCAAGATGTTACTAAACCAACTGATAGTCCATTTTCGTCCTCATCATCATAATTTAATGGGTCTGAAGCAGTATCTATATTACCATTACCCATTGGGCTAGCAAAAGCACCATCTGTGAAGCTAAAGAAAATTTGATGTTCATTATCTTCTTCCAGAACCTCTTCTCCTATATCTTCTACATCATTTGGATCTAAAGCATTTAAAATTTCAAAAGTCAGTGTATACTCAGTATCTGGGCTAAGTGAAATTTCTCCTGAAACCTGTAATTCTTGTATTCCTGCTCCATCTGGATCTACAGCAGAAGCCATAATTACATCTGTCGGGTCATCTGAGTTAGTGAAAATAAGTGTGAGATTTGTAATTACTTCGACTTCATTTTCTTCTCCTGGTGCTTCTACTCCTCCATCATCATCACTACTACAACTTGCTATAACAAGAGCTGTAAATAAAATAGCTAATAGACGGAAATTGATTAATTCATTAATTGTTTTCATTTTTACTTTTTTTAGGTTTTGATTATTTAATTATTATGTAACTGTTTTTAATTTATTCAAAATTTTAAGATATTCTGGTTGTTATAAGTTTATATATTATTATTCATTTAAAACGTATAATTTAAAGCAAAAAGTATATTTCTACCTGGTTCATCAGCAAAATATCGAAATTCATTCAAGTAATTCCTGTAATTTGTATTTAATAGGTTTTGTGCTGTAATACTTCCATTGACTTTTTTCCATTTAAATTCCCATGATAAATCAAGTAAGAAATAACCTTCTGGAGCATTTAAAAAATCAAAAATCTCAGAATCTGGCGTTATGATTACAGATCCATCTGCAAGGTTTTCAGGTGAAACCGTTCTTGGTGCTTGGAATTGTCTAAAAGTATAATTAGGGCGAATCTTCCATCTTGACGATTCAAATATCCATAATTTTCCTTGATCCCATTGTAATTCAAGACTGGTTGAAATAGGAGATTGATCTATCAAAGGCTCATTTTCTCCAATATTACGTGACCATAAATAACTTAATCCAAAAGTACCAGATAACTGCTTAGTTAATTCTTTTTTCCAAGAATAATCTAATCCTAAAAATAAAGCATCTGCTTGATCAAAGAAAAAAGCAAACTGAGGACCTCTTATGGACCCAAAAACACCTATAGGTCTATCAAAGACATAATTATCAATATAATGAGCATAAGCTGTTATAACGTGTGTATTATCATTATTAGAAGTCCGAAATTCATTAGTCAATTTATAACCTTTTTCAATATCTACCTCACTTTCATCTAAAAGAGTTACGTCATTCGTGATAGGTACACCAGTATCATTAAATCCAGATCGAAGTAAACCAAATACAGATCTAAAACCTTGTTGACCAAAGCTAAAAAGTTCTGCTACATTAGGTGTACGAAAAGCAGAGCCAATATTTATACTAAGATTACTATTTTCAGAGAGCTGTCTTAAATACCCTAATGACGCAGTGAAATTGGTAAATGTGTATTTATCTCTAAAAATATCTTGATTAGTTTCACGTCCTGCTACATCATTCGTTTCAATATCAAATCGTATACCAGCTTCTAAAGTATTATCTCCAAATTTTATTTTCTCAATCGCAAAAGCACTAAATCTATCGGTACTATAATTGGGAATAAAAGGTGTCGTTAACGTTCCAGGGTTATTATCATTATTTTGTGTAAAATATTGAACTCCTATAAAACCATTTAATCCATTCCAAGTAGAGTGATCCCATTCAAGTTGATAATCAAAGGTTGTTAAATCTAAATCTATAATAGGAAGTTCAGCATTTCTCCTTACATCAAATTCATCTCTTTTATT
>CAZECB010000347.1:0-2526 GCA_964510745.1 uncultured Flavobacteriaceae bacterium
CTTTTGCTTTAATACTGCATAATCTATACTATTAAATGCTTTAGCATAATCAAAATCTTCTCCAATTGGATTAGATTTTGCTGCATTTTGACGTAAAACATTTAACTTCAACTCATTAGGCCACCAATCACGATTAGTTGTACCATTTCCAGCAGTTTGTTTTTGAGGAGCTCCCATAAATGGGCATTGACTTATATCACCTCCATTATTATTATCCATAATTACTTTATGTTAGTTTTATTTAATTATATACAGTTGCAAAATTATTAAATTATATCAAAAACATAACTATAATTAAAATTGATTATTTTTATAATATAATCAAATTCACTTATAATTAAAACACATTAAAATAAAATATAAGAATCAACTTAATAAAAGTATTAAATTTGCATTTAATTAAATCATAAATATATCATGGCAAACTTAACACTTGGCGGAACTCCTGTAACAACATCTGGTACTTTACCTAAAGTAGGAAGCAAAGCTCCAGATTTTAACTTAACAGCAACAGACTTATCAACTAAATCTTTAAATGATTATGCAGGAAATAATGTGATTTTAAATATTTACCCAAGTGTAGACACAGCTACTTGCGCAACGTCTGCTAGAACATTTAATGAAGCACTAAATAACATGAAAGCTACTAAAGTACTATGTATTTCGCGTGATTTACCTTTTGCTCAGTCTAGATTTTGTGCTGCTGAAGGTTTAGAAAATATAGTTAACCTTGCCGATTATAAAGATTCTGATTTTAGCGACGCTTATGGAATTGATTTTATTGATGGCCCATTTAAATCATTGCACTCACGTTGTGTTGTTGTAATTAATCCTGAAGGAATTATTACACACACAGAGCAAGTACAAGAAATTGGAGATGAACCAAATTATGAAGCCGCAATACGTGCTGTAACTTAATGACTAAAAAAGAAAGTTTTATAACGAACAGAATTAAAAGTATTAATTATGCTTTTAGAGGCGCAGTAATTTTAATTAAAACAGAAGCTAGTATAAAAATTCAAGTAGTTATTGCTATTATAATGATTATTGCTGGTTTTTATTTTCAAATTTCTACAACAGAGTGGCTCATACAAATATTTGCAATTTCATTAGTAATAAGTATTGAAGGTGTTAATACAACTATTGAAGCAATAGCTGATTTTATTCATCCTGAACACCACACTAAAATAGGTTTTATAAAAGATATTGCTGCAGGTGCTGTTTTTATAGCGTCAATAGGTACTGTAATTGCTGGAATTATAATATATTTCCCTAAAATTTTCAATACATAAATGCATCGCTAATTTCTTCTAATTCAATTTAAAAAATAGTCGTTAAGTATATTCAAACTACTAGTAATGCAATTTTTCAAAATAAAGCTTCGTTAATGTTAGTAATTTGTATTTTTGTCACACTGTAACCAACCATAAATGGCTAAGAAAAAAAGAGCAAAAAAAGTAACTAAACCAAAACGAATAAAAAAAATAAGTTTTGCCTTATCTAATCAACAAAAATTAGTATTTGGAAGTTTATTACTCATTCTCGGTATTTTATTTTTTCTAGCGTTTTTATCTTTTCTTTTTACTGGTAAAGTAGATCAAAGTATACTTTCTGAATTTTCTTCACGGGATGTAAAAGCCGAAAATTGGTTAAGCAAAATTGGTGCGTTTATTAGTGACCTTTTTATTTATCGTGGCTTTGGAGTTTCATCATTTATATTTTCAGGCTTATTATTTATATCTGGTATTTACCTTTTATTAAATATAAGTAAATCTAAATTATGGCGTCATTGGTTTTGGGGTACACTTATTGTAATTTGGAGCTCTATTTTGCTCGCATTTTTTGCTAAAGAACAATCTATCTTAGGTGGAACTATCGGATATGAAATCAATAGCTTTTTACAGGATTATATTGGTGAAATTGGTGTTTCACTATTTCTTATACTAGGACTAATCACCTATTTAGCTATTCGTTTTAAAATCACTGCACAACATATTGGCGAGCTATTTAAAAGTACCAAAAAAGAAGTTACAGATGAACTTAAATCTGAAATAGACATCAATACTAATTATGTTCCGTTAGATAATGATTTAACTGCTGAAGCAGAAGCTATCAAATCATCTTTTAAAGTACCTCTTGAAAATATAGAACCTACTATAGCTAATCATTCTCATGTAAATAAAGAAATTGAAAAACCACTAGATGTAGAAGTTCCTCCAGAAGAAGCAACTGTTGATGTTGAAAAACAAATTGAAATAAAAGTTGAAACTGTTGTTGAGGAAAAAGCTGAAAACAAAAATCTTTCAGATAAACTTGTGGAAGATTTTGGACGTTTTGATCCTACTCTAGAACTTGGTAATTATCAATTTCCACCTTTAGATTTATTAAAAAAGTATAATATTGAAGGAATTACTATTAATCAAGAAGAATTGGAAGACAACAAAAATAAAATTGTTGAAACTCTTAACAATTATAAAATTGGAATTTCTAGCATTAAAGCAACCATTGGGCCTACGGTAACGCTTT
>CAZECB010000348.1:0-2518 GCA_964510745.1 uncultured Flavobacteriaceae bacterium
CATAGTAAGTGTGGTATCAATACTATGTTCAATACAGGTACGGTAGTTGGTGTGAGTGCTAATATTTTTGGAAGCGGATTTCCTCGTAATTTTGTACCTAGTTTTAGTTGGGGTGGTCACTCAGGTTTTTCTACTTATTTAACTAAAAAAGCGTTTGAAGTAGCTAAAGTAGTTATGGCTAGACGCAATATTGAATTTTCAGAACAAGATGCATTAATTTTAGAACATGTTTTTCAAGAAACAAAACAATTTAGAAGAGAATAATTTATTTAACTTAATTAACAGTTTCTTAAACAAAAATGATTTTTAAAATATTCAAAAGAGATTATACTTTGTTTATAATGTTATTTTTTTAGCAACAGAATGTATGATAATTTAACTCTAACCATGATCTAATTTTTCAAGAAATAGTATTAATGACAGTTTGTAATATATGTCAATATTTAATAATACTTAGAGTTGTAAAAGGAACTGTAGTTAAAAAAGAACAGGCTATTATTACTTAATTTTTTTTACTCGTTTCAATTCTAATAAATTAATAGGATTAATACCTAAGCCATTAACTTCTTTTCGAGTAAATCGAATCACTTCATCATAAAACATAGTAATTACTGGAGCATTTTTTATAACTAGAGAATCCATTTGGGTATATAGTTGTTCTCTTTTAATCGAATTTGTTTCAGTAAATGCTTCTTCATATAAAGTGTCAAATAATTCATTTTTATAATGTGTATAATTAGGACCATTTGGGGTAAAGTTATTACTGTAATACAATGATAAATAGTTTTCAGCATCAGGGTAATCTGCAACCCAACTCGCTCTAAATAAATCTACTTTACTATTTGCTTTTTCATCTCGAAGTGTTGACGCAGGAATTACATTAACATTAACTTGTAATCCAACTTTTTGTAATTCTCTTTGAATATATTCACAGAAACTTAAATAATTACTACTGGTGGTAATTGTAATTTCTGGGTTTTGAATACCTGTTTCAGATTTAAATTGATTAATTAAACCCTTTGCTTTTTCTGGTTGATAAGTATAACCAATTTCTGAGTTATAACCAGGTAAACCTTTTGGGATAAAACCTCCATGAGCAGGAATACCAACACCATTACGTAGATATATCATCATTTTTTGTCTGTCAAATCCATAATTAATAGCTTTTCGTAATAGAACAGATTGAATTTCTGGAACTTCAGAATCCATATTAAAACCTAAATATTCTGTATTTAAATATGGACCACGAATAATATTGACGTCATTAGTGTACAGACTTCGTAATTCTCCATTTGCAGTTAATATTTCATCTTTATAGGAAGCATCTAACCCTGAAACAAAATCAATGTTACCTTGAGCAAATTGTAAAAACTCACTTTGTTTGTCAGGTAAAAAGGTAATAGCTACTGCCTCAAGATAGGGAAGTTGTTTTCCGTTAGTATCGGTTTCAAAATAGTGTTGATTTTTTCTGAAAACTAATTTAATGTTTTCTTCCCAACGTTTAAAAATAAAAGGTCCTGTACCAATCGGGTTTGATCTAAAATTACTGCCAAAATGAGTTACTATTTCTTTAGGAACTACAGAACAATATTTCATGGTTAGTAATCCGAGAAATGCAGGAAATGGTTGTTTTAATTTTATCTGAAAAAGAGTATCGTTTATTGCTTTAAAGTCATCTACTTTATTAAGAGTCCAACTTCCAGGAGATGCTAGTTTTTTATCACGTAATCTATTCAAGCTATATTCAAAATCTTTGGCGATAACTATACGTGTAGAATCTTTTCCAAATAGCTTATGTTTGTGAAAGTGAACATCATTTCTGATTGAAAATGTATATGTAAGCGCATCTTCAGAAATCATCCAGCTTTTAGCAATACTTGGGATGACGTTTAAATTATCATCCATTTGTACTAAACCATTAAACAATGCATTTGTAGCCCAGATATCAGCTATGTCTTTTGAGAAAGCAGGATCTAATGAACCTATATTTTTATGTTGATTATATCTAAAAACAAGATGGTCTTTACGGGTCGTAGTTGTTTTTCCGCAGGAAATAAAAGTAATTAAAATGAAACTAATAAATAGAGAGTTAGTGACTAGAATATTCTGAGGTTTTCTGAGTTTTATCATTCTATATATTAATCGTAAATTTGCTACCCTAATTAGGAAATTATTAATTAGCGTAAAGATAACTTTAAATTGATACTGAAACAATAGTCAGTATTACAATTATGAATCGTAAAAAAGTAGCATTTTATACCTTAGGTTGCAAACTTAATTTTTCTGAAACTTCTACAATAGCAAGACGTTTTATTGATGAAGGTTTTGATCGTGTTGATTTTGAGCAAAACGCAGATATCTATGTCATTAATACCTGTTCTGTAACTGAAAATGCTGATAAACGATTTAAATCTATTGTTAAGAAAGCTCAGAAGATAAATCCTGACGCTTTTGTGGCTGCTATAGGTTGCTATGCGCAATTAAAACCACAAGAAATTTCGGAGATTCCTGGAGTAGA
>CAZECB010000349.1:0-2517 GCA_964510745.1 uncultured Flavobacteriaceae bacterium
AACGAAATAATAGTGAGCGGTCAAATTGCATCAATTAAAAAATCAGAAGATGCTTTATCATTACTAGATTTAGATAAAGTATCTGAAAATGTTATTAGTATCTATGATAGAAATTTTATAAGCTTTACATTTTTATATGAACATGAACGTAGAGGACTGAATTATATCATGCGGTCTAGGGTAGGTTTTAACAAAGAGATAAAGCAGTTTATAGCATCAAAAAAAGAAAGCGATATTGTAAGGATTTATCCAAGATCAAAAGCGATAAGACAGCTTAGAGAAAGAGGAATGAAATTACCCACGAATATAAAAACATTTTACATAGAAGTACGATTAGTTCGAGTGGAGTTAAATACGGGAGAAATAGAAGTACTAGTCAGTTCACTAATGGATGAAGAAGTATTTCCCAAAGAGGATTTTAAAGTATTATACAATTTGCGATGGGGAGTAGAAACTTGCTACGATGTATTAAAAAATAAACTTCAAATAACGGCATTTAGTGGCCATAAACCTGAAGCGATAAAACAAGATTTTTATATTACATTATTTTTAGCAAACCTGAATTCGATATTAATTAAAAGTTGTGAACAAGGAGTTGAACAAAAGACAAGAAATAGAGAATATAATTATAAAGTAAATCGAAATATTAGTATTGGCTTGATGAAGAATGATATAGTTAAGCTTTTTATATTCAATAAGGAAAATGTAATAGCACTGTTAAACAACTTGAGAGATAGTTTCTTAAGACACTTAGAGCCTATAAGGCAAGGTAGGAGCTTTATTAGATCAAAAAAGAAAAAGGGCATAGGAACTAAATATATCACATTAACTAACTATCGCAGAGCAATGTAAATATAGAAAAAAAGCAATCTTAATGACATTGACTTAAGGGGGGCTTAAGTGTATACTATAATTTAGTTAGTTTGGGATCAGTTTTGGGACGAGAAGATATTATTCTAAAAATAGCAATTAAAAATTCATTTTCAAAATCGCATAAGCTGAAGCTGTTATAATTCACAAAAAAAGGCCACTTCATTACTGAAGTGGCCAAGTCCTGTTTAGTGTGCTATTTAAGTATCTAGTACGTTTTGATCACCATTAATTTTCTAGTAAATCGGTGACCTTCTTTTGAACGAACAAAAACAAAGTAACTTCCATTACTAATGTCATCTAATTCCATTCTTACTTTTGTATCACTTAGTTGAGGCAAGTCCATTTCTTTTACCAAACGTCCTACTTGATCAACCAATTGGATAGTTACATCTCTATCTTTGTAATTTTCCAATTCTATATTCACGTAATTCTCAGCTGGGTTTGGATATAAAGCAAAGTCAGCTGGTGTTTCTAATGCTAAACGATTCTGAGTAGAACAACATTCTCCACTCAATCGAATATGATCTACATCGAAAAACATATTACTTGAACTAGAGCCAGATACCGGTCTATATCCTAAAATTTCTACGGTAAATGTAGTCGTAGAATTGATATCAAATTGTGAAATAAATTTCAGTTTGGACATATATAAAACATATGTCATATTGGGACAGGAAAACGCTTTTTTTTAGCGTTTGTTCAGTTTTGATTTCCAATTTATTTTAAGTAATAGATAAATTGGTAATACAATTATAATATATTTTAGACTCTAATTAAAGAAAAGGTCACCCCAAATTTGAGGTGACCTTTTAATTTATTTATTAATACTTTTTCAAGATCATTAGTTTCTTAGAAACTTGTTGACCTTCTTTTGTTCTAATGTAAACAATGTAACTACCATTGCTTCTTTCTCCTAAGTCAATTCTTTGAGTACGGTTTATTACCTCATCAATTTGAATTGATTGTACAGTAATACCCAATTGGTTGATCATTTGAATAGTCAATTCTTTTCCTATATAGGCTTTCAAATCAACAACTACGTAATCAGCTGCAGGATTAGGATACAATGTAAAGTCTGATAATGATGTAAACTCAGCTTTCTTAGTTGCTGAATATTTAAATCCTCCATCATCATAAGTCACTTTAACTCGATAATAGTTGTCACCATCAACAGGATTGCGATCTATTTCACTGTAAGATTTTGTACTATAGTCTTCTCCATCAGAATTCAAAATAGCCAGTTCTTCAAAATTAACTCCATCTTTTGATTTTTCAATTGTAAAAAAGTCATTCTTAAATTCTGTATTATTCAGCCATAACAAATCAACTGTTCTATCAGCTTTATTTGGATTTAATTCAAAAGCTAAAATATCAGGACGAGAGAATAAAGCTAGCGCATTGATATTAATACTATAATCTTCTACTTCTCCGAAAGTGAATGTTTCACAAGGATCAGCATAAACACCATCTTGCATTGCAATTCTCATACGAGTCGTTCCTGCAGTAGCTCCAGTAGGAATATCAATCGTTCCAGAAATAACGCCAGTACCATGATCTTCTAATACCATTTCTCCAGCATCATCAAAATCACCATCTGCGTTAAAATCAATCCAAACTCTCCAATGTTCATCATATGGTAACCAG
>CAZECB010000350.1:0-2491 GCA_964510745.1 uncultured Flavobacteriaceae bacterium
ATGACTTAAAAGAACATATGAATAATAACAAATCCTTTTAGAAACCAGATAGTCTCAAAACTATCTGGCTCTCCATAAATCACTTAACTTATAATACAAACCGTCCCCTTTCACCACAATAATTGTAGCCCGTATAGTATTAAGTAATAATTTTAACTCTTTATTTGCTTACTCAGAACGCCACTAGTTACAAACTAGCGGGAGCGAGGAAAACCCTTCAAAACTTAGAATTAAAGAGTACATTGATGTATAAAAAATCTACTCCTTTTAAATTAATCAAGATAGGTAGATACCTATAAGGAGTACTACTCCTAAAACAACCCAAACAAAAAAACCAGACAGTTGCAACCCTACCTGGCTTTCAATAAATCACTTAACTTATAATACAAACCGTCCCCTTATCACCACAATAATTGTAGCCCGTATATTAGTAAGTAATACCATTATTCTATATAACACAACTCCCTAAAAACTGTAAATTCATTCTTATGCTCTGTACCTCTTACTCCTATGAAAGTACAAGCGTGACGCTTGCACTAGCACATTTTTTTATTATGTATTGCTCGCACCAGCAGGTGATTTTGCTCCGCTTGCATTAGCGGAGGAAAGTACAAGCGTGACGCTTGCACTAGCGGGGAGGATTTTGCTCAGCTAAAGTTTATTCAATTCAATTACATTCCCTAAAAGTCTTTGTTCGGCAAATTGAATTTTTTCACCATTATTGCCGAGTTCCCATAAGTTTTCTATAATTTTGACCAATAAAAATTGTGAATCGTTACTAATTCCTTCTAAGTTTTCATCCTTTACCAAGTAATCTTTTGTTTCCACATACACTAATATAACTGTAATTTTACCATTTTTCCCATCAGCTAATCCAACACATTCTTTACTAAAAACTTCTAAAATTTGAAAGAAATCATACCCAAAGGTATCATTAGGGTATATTAAGTTAACATTTTTAATTCTAATATTTAAATCGAAAATTGATTCTACAGTAAAATTTGATAAACAATACTTAATCATATCGTATAATAGTGAATTAGTACGAAAAGTTTCTTTTAAAATGTTTATATTTTTTTTTGAAAAATTTAATTCATCAACTTTAATTGTTTCTTCTTCTTCAATCCAATACAAAAATTTTACTTTTTCAGGAAGCTTTATTTTTTCTAAGTTAGAAACTAAATAGGTTATATACATTTTTTGATGATCCTCGTGAACGATCATACCTTTATTAAATATTATTTTAACAACTAATGTATCTTCTTTATTATTCATTATGGTAATATCTCTATACAAATCTTTTTGTAGAGAATTAGAAATAGATTCTAAATCAGATTTCAAAAAACTAAATTTTTCATCGTTTTTTTCTTCAATCTTATAATTATCTTTTTTACAAGAATGTAAAGAAGAGGTAAATATCATTAAAGAAATATAAATCATTAATTTCATATATTTTTATTTATAATTCGTCTTTTCTCAATCGTCTTGGAGCTCCTTCCTTTCTCATTAAGAAAGATCTCGCATGTTCTGCTGTAGGATGATTTTTTAAAATAATACGTGCCCTGTTTATAGAATCTTGAGTTGTTTTTAAACCAGATACTGACACTTCAGATTTACCCATAGAACTATTTGTATATGAAAGTACTGGTCCAGGAGTTCCATATAATACAGACGTTAAAGATGAATTAAAACCAACTCCATTTGTTGTTGTATGCTTTGCTCCAAATCCAATAGGTGTAATTCCCCCTCCAGTCTCTGAATGACTGGGCGAATTTAAAATATCTGTTAAGCTCGGGTTATCAGTTGCATCAAAATTTATCGAGCCTATTCCAACGCCTACACTTAGTCCAGGTGTACTTATTTGACCACCAACGGTTGTAATTATAACATTAGAACCTCCTTCCCAAAAAATACTCTCTTCAGGAACATCAAAATTATAACCGCTCATCGATCCTCCAATACCAAAACCCGCGTTTGCTTCTACATCTGCTCCAGAAATAGTAGAAGAAAAAGAAGGATTAACTGGTCTTTCCCATCTACCTTGTTTTACAAATGATTTGTCAGCAGTAGGAGCTCCAAATACAGTTGTTGACATATCAGGGTAACTATTTATCCAAAGAACGTCTTCTTTATTAATATTTAAATTTTTAAAAGTTTCATTATTTATATCAAAAATTCCATTTGGTTTATCCCAATTTCCTTTAGCCCTAAATGTATCAAAATTCCAACTTACAATTTGTGACCAAGTAACTGGTTTTTTAACTTTATAACCATATTGTTTTTGCGTAACTTCATTATTTATATCTAGCGCTATTTGAGAAGGTCCTTGACCAGATTGAACCTCATAACCTACTAATAAGTCATTAATAACTATTGGTTCCATTCCTTCTAATTCAAATGCATCCATTACTCTATTTCCACTAAAGCTATAAGTTGTTAAAGAGGTCAGTAGTTAGTTACGTATTAATTCTGATTGCTTGATTTTATTTTC
>CAZECB010000351.1:0-2470 GCA_964510745.1 uncultured Flavobacteriaceae bacterium
TCTTCAAAATCATCAGCATTATTACTTGGATTATTATCAATATCTAAAATATCAAACAAATAGCGTCCAAATGGTTCAATATTGGTAAATATCATTTTGCCGTTTCTCTGTATGATTGTAATTCCTGGCACAAAATCAAAAAAGCCATCTCCATTACCTTGAGGGTCTCCATTAAAATTTAATTTATCTAAATTAAATAATCTTAATAATGGAGTTTCTTGTATGGGGTCTTGACCTGCAAGTGCATCAGGAAAAGGTGTACCTTCAACTGGAGTTATAAAATTTAGAGGAGATGGATCTGTATAAAAGATATTTAAATTGAAACCATCTTGACTTAACTCAAAACCTCCGGTATTATAAATATTTTTCATCATTAAATCCCAAACAGGTTCTTGAACATTTACTATTGAACTTTTTAACGTTTTAAGCACTAAAGCTCTATTATTAATAACTGGATCTCTATCATCTACAGCAACATCAACAGTCGTTGCATCTACACCGTCATTAGCAAACTCTCCCACTTGAAATACTTGATCACCTACTGTAAATTGATACGCTACTGCCAATACCTCATCATTCTGCAAACGCTGATTTAAAGAAATATATCCTAATTGCGTATCTAATGTAAATTCTGTACCATTTGTTAATTGGCGTGCATTTTCAAGTCTACTAAAATCAAACCCTTCATTTACATCAGGCACTAAAATACTCTGTTCTGTACGTGTTAAATCACGAATATCTTCTGTTAATTGAGACCCTGCGCCTCCAATATTTGTAGGGTCATATCCATTGTTTGAATTATCTGGAAATGCATTAGGCCCTGCATTTACATTAACCGCAGAACCTAAAACCACAGTTTCTCCTAAATCTTGAAGTGCTACAACATTCCTTATATTATCAGTTATATTTCCTCTATTAGTGACCCAAACTTCTATTCTAGTCACTTGAACTTGTGAGTTAATATATGGATAGGTTTCTAAAGAGTTATCATAACTATTTCTAAAAAATTGACCTAAAAAGAAATGTCTATTTTCATCATAGTCTAATCCAAAAAACTCAAACTCACGAAGTGTACCTCCACCTTGAACTGCAACAGATCTTGATTCTGAGCGTTGTTCTGAAAAAATACCTGTAACCGTCGTTTTACCAAATTGTAATTCTGTTTTTACTCCAAACAAACTTTGAGCTCCTGTAATTAAGGAGCTATTTAAAGGTAAACTTACATTACCAACTTCAATTTTTTTAATGATATCATCTTCTGTTGGTGTATATTCTAATTTTACTAAATTCTGAAAGTTAAACGAGGCTTCTGTATTAAAATCAGCAGTAACTTGTAATCGCGTCCCTACTTTACCCAATAAACTCAATTGAATACGTTGATCAAAATCAAATGTGATGTTGCTTCTATTTCTTGGAGAAAATGAAGGATTATCTTGTTGTGTAAATAATAATCCTAAATCTATTTCTACAGATCCTTGCGGAATTATAGAGATGGTATCACTTCCAAAAATTGAAGAGAAAAAATCTGAATTAACATAAAAGTCTGGAATTAAATTTTTACGATTTTCTTCTGCACCATCTTTTTTACCTTCAAATGCATCTATCTTTTCTTTGTAATAATTTTTGCTATTCTCAGCAGTCACTAATTTATGAAACTCTTTAGGTGTTAAAATTAATGGGTACTTTATATTAAATCCACCTATTTTTTCTGTATAAATATAACGGTCTGTTTTAGGGTCATAAGTATATTTTGAAACAATACTGTTTGGATTAGGCAATGCTAAATCTTTAAAAGAAAATGTTGTTTTAGTAGAATCTGGTTGTTTATCTGGCGGTGTTTGCTGAGCAAATGACACACAATACAACAACAGTAAAAAAACAGTTAGTATATGTATTTTAATAAATTTAGAAAATGTAATTTTATCCTTACTCAAAATGTATTACAAGTTTTTTAATGCTTCTTTAATTATGGTTTCCACACTAACATCTGGTTGAGTTGCGATAATTTTATCTACGACACGTTCAGCTTGTTTTTTAGCAAAACCTAGAACTTCTAAAGCAGATAACGCTTCATCTTTATTTGTATTGTTTTGAAATGGTAATCCTTCATCAATATCATAAATTTTTAAAACTTTATCTTTTAATTCAATGATAACGCGCTGTGCTGTTTTTAGCCCAATCCCCTTGACAGATTGGATTAATCCAACATCTTCTCCAGCAATTCCTTCTCTAACTTGTTTTGGAGTTAATGAAGACAACATCGTGCGTGCAGTACTGGTACCTATCCCACTTACAGAAATTAACAATCTAAATATCTCACGTTCTGCAACAGAATAAAACCCGTATAACGAATGAGAATCTTCTTTTATATGAAGGTGTGTCAATAATTTTATATTTTCTTGCTCTGGAATTTGAGAAAATGTATGCAAAGAAATATTCACTAAATACCCTACTCCATTACAGTCTATAA
>CAZECB010000352.1:0-2443 GCA_964510745.1 uncultured Flavobacteriaceae bacterium
TACCATTAACGTAATTGTAAAAATCTTCTTTAGGACTTACAGAAGTGTCCATGTTTTCTAATACAATACCCGGAATTTTTTCATCGGCCATTGCAGTGTCTTTTTTTGCTTCGTCTTTACAGCTTATGATAGTAGTAGCAGTAAAAACCAAAAGCATAAAAAAACGATTAAGTTTGGTTTTCATAATTAGTATGTATTTAATTTCGAAATTAAAAAGTTAAACATTAGACTTTTTATAGCTTAAAATGTTACGAAATCTTTAATATTTTAACATTATTCGGGTTGGATTTTATCATAAAAATCACGCTCAATTTTTTTATTAATTTGAAAATTAAGATTAGAAAATGCCACTAAAACAGCCTTAATATGTTCCAGTTTCTCTTTATTACTTTTAGTCTCATTTTTTAAACTATTTTGAAGTAGCATTAATTTTGTTTCTAAAACCACAGCTCTTGAATTTATAGGATTAGATTGTAATACTTCAGGAATTTGATTTTTAAAAACAGCCATAAACTCCACTATAATCTGGATTTCAGATTTAAAAAAAGACATATCAGCTTGCCTTAAATAATTGATTTGTATGGCTAGTTCTTGATATTTTTCCCATTCAGAAACAACTTTTTCAGCGTCTTCACTAAGCACGTAATCTTTAAAACTTAAGCGTTCTATAGTTTTAGCAGTAAGCTTTACGTCTTGTGTTATTTCACTAGTAGAAGTTTCTTCAGAAGTTGTGGTTTCTCCACAACTAAATAGTACCGTAACTATTAGGAATATTGAAAGCGTTTTTTGCATTGTCACAAATTAATACTGCCCTAAATATAAGCAATAACCGCTGTAAAGACGTTAAAGTAGGTTTAAAAACACAATTGTTAATTTGATAAAAAAAGCATCTTTTTTTGAAAACTTTAATAAATATTATCAATAATTCTTGCTATTTTTGATGAAACCTCAATATTTTAAAGAATGTCCAAAATTTTAGTTATCGGTGCTTGCGGTCAGATAGGCTCTGAACTTACCAATAAACTCCGAACAATTTATGGGATTAATAATGTTATAGCTTCAGACATTAATACCAGAAAATTAGATTTAGTGAATTCTGGACCTTTTGAAATTATTGATGCTAAAAATTATCATGCTATAAGAGAATGTTGTGAGCATCACAATATAAAAACCATATACCTTATGGCAGCACTGCTAAGTGCTACGGGAGAAAAATATCCTATGGAAGCTTGGGATTTAAACATGAATTCTCTATTTCATGTACTTAATCTTGCAAAGGATAAAATCATTGATCATATCTTTTGGCCAAGTAGTATTGCCGTTTTTGGACCTACAACACCTAAAATAAATACACCACAACATACCACATGTGAACCAACAACGGTTTATGGAATTACAAAACAAGTTGGAGAACGCTGGTGTGAATATTATCATGATAAATATGGTGTAGATGTAAGAAGTTTACGTTATCCAGGAATTATTAGCCATAAAACAATGCCTGGCGGAGGTACCACAGATTATGCTGTTGAGGTATATCATGAAGCTATAAAAAATGGAGCATACGAGTGCTTCTTATCTAAAGATACAGAACTTCCAATGATGTTTATGGATGATGCTATTAAAGCAACAATTGATCTTATGGGTGCCTCTCAGGAAGACTTAAATATTAGGTCTGCCTACAATTTATCAGCGATAACACTAACACCTAAAACAGTATTTAAAAGTATACGAGAACACCTGCCAGATTTTGAGATGAGTTACAAACCAGATTTCAGACAAGACATTGCAGATAGTTGGCCATCATCTATAGATGATAGTTTAGCCAGAAATGATTGGGGTTGGCAACCAAGCTACAATCTTAAAGCAATTACCTTTGAAATGTTGAAGCATTTGCATGAAAAATATAATGCTGAGCCAGATTTAGTTTTTTAATTGATAAATTAGTATCAAGTAGAGAATTAAAACCTTACAATTTTATCACTATTTCTTTTGGTTGATGTAAACTTCAAGCTTGTTTGTCATTTCGAATCCCGACAATATCGGGATGAGAAATCTCACAAGGAATTCAATACTATGAGGTTCTTAATCGTCCCGATATTGTCAGAACTCAGTCGGAATGACTCTTGATCAAAAATTTATAATTTTTGAATCCATAGAAGTTTATTTAATAACTCAAATATAAAATATGTTACTTTCTAGTGAGCTACTAACCAATTATCACCAGTATCTAAATCTACATCTAACGGTACAGATAGTTTAAAGGCATTTTCCATTTCAGTTTTAATTAGTGTTTTCATGGCCTCCAACTCAGGTTTGTACACATCAAATACCAATTCATCATGTACTTGTAACAACATTTTAGATCTAAAATCTGATGCTTGTAGCTTATTATGAATATTAATCATGGCAATTTTAATGATATCTGCTGCACTACCTTGTATAG
>CAZECB010000353.1:0-2437 GCA_964510745.1 uncultured Flavobacteriaceae bacterium
GAGAATTTGTATCAATGGTAATTGTGATTCCATTTTCTGAAGTGTATGTAAAAGTTCCATTATTATTATCAACTATCGTTGTAATTGTTTCATTAAGTGCTGTATTTTGACATAAACTAGTCCAACTATTGTTGTTGAATTGATATAGACAGTCTAAATCTGTATTGTAAAGAATTGCTCCATTTAACGGAATGATAGCATTCATTTGAGAATCAGTTACTCGAGTAACCACTAAAACTCTATCTGAGCTTTCTAGCTCTAATAGAGATGCAGTATTTATAGTATTGGGGTTATCTCCAATTTTTACTTGAGCATTAGATATGCAAAAGCTTAAGGTTAAAATTAGAAGTAACGCAATTTTTATATTTCTGCTCGCCTTAGTAAAAATAATTGTCATTTTTCTTTCAATTTGGGTTTATTATACAAGTTAACTTGTAACATTTTACAAAAAAATATTACTATAAAATTATGTCATTTATCGATAATATGCAAATATTATCGATAAATGACATAATTTAATTATGCTAAAATCAATTGTTTAAATTCTTTAAATCAATAGTTTAACTATTGAAATAGAAGGAAAGTTGGTCAAAAATCTAAGGTAAATATAGAGATTTTAATTTAAAAACTGAAAATTATAGTTAGGTTTTACTTCGTATGGAAGATTGTTGTGTTCAAAAATTATAGCACTAAAATTACCTTTAAGTATTATTTTTGAATCTTTTACTTCTAGATAACTACCTTCTCTAAGCCCGACAACAGGTTGCGTATTAAACTTGTGAAATTCTTTTATTCTAGTTTCTCTAGTTTCTCCCATATGTTTACTGTTTGGATTTGGATCTAGATAATGGGGATTAATGTTAAATGGCACTAAAGCTAAAGTTTTAAAACTTGGCGGAAAAACAATAGGCATATCATTAGTTGTATTTAATGTAAGCCCACAAATATTACTACCTGCACTAGTTCCTAAATAAGGGGTTCCATTAGTAATTACAGTGTTTAGAATAGACATAAGATTGTTTTTATACAATTGATTTACTAAAACAAATGTATTCCCTCCACCAACAAAAATACCTTTAGCATCTATGATTGCTTTTTTGGGGTTTTCGAATTCATGAATTCCTACGACTTTCTTGTTAATTTTAGAAAATGCAGCCTTAGCTTTTTCTGTGTAAAAATCATGAGAAATACCACTAGGTCTAGCATAAGGAATAAATAGAATAGTATCTGTATCAACAAAAAGCATTTTTAAATTTTCTAAAAGATATTCTAGAAAATCGCTATCATGGAGTGTGGAAGTACTAGCTATAATAATATTTTTCATGATTACTAGTTGATTTTAATATATAGAATAGCCTCTTTAATGTTAAATTATATAAGGCTAGAGTAATTTTTTGTAAATTTAGATAAATAGATCATTTAACAAAAGTTTAAATGCTGTTAGCATTTTATTAAGACCACTAATAACTTTCTTTATATTATGAAAATTAAATATATAACCTTCATTTTCGTATTCATTTTTTCATTGTCTTTTGCTCAAAATAAAAATCGTATAGAAATTTCTGGGCAAATTATAGCTAATAGCTTAGATGTTGAAGGGGTTACTATTTTTAATAAAACAGGAGGTATTGGCGCTATATCTAATATTGAAGGACAATTTAAAATTAATGTGTATTTAAATGATGTTATAGAAATAGCAGCTATTCAGTTTCAAAAAATTACACTGACTATAGATGAAAATATAATGAAGTCTAAAATGTTAACGGTAGTTTTGGTAGAGCAAGTTAATGAGTTGGATGAAATCGTAATTCTACCTTTTGGATTAACAGGAAGTTTAAATGAAGATATAGCTAGTACTAAAATATTAAAGCCTAATTATGATGCGCTTTATTTTGGATTAGCTAATAGTGATCAATTTGAATTTGCTGATGATTTTGAATCAAGAGTTAACCCTACATCAGAATTAAATCAAACAATAACACTCTATAGCGGTATAGATGTCATTGGTTTAGTTAATTTAATAGCTAAACAGAAAAAGAATAATAAAAAAGAAATAACCAACAATCGTCTAAACTTCATTACTAATAAATATTCTGAGAGTTATTTAAAAGAGCGCCTAGCTATATCAAGTAAAGAAGTACAATCACTTTTATATTTTGTTCAAGATAACGACTTTGATGTAGCACTTCTTGATGATAAAAATGAATTTAAGTTTTTAGATTATATGATTCAACAGCGCGATATTTTCCAACAAAAGCAGAATGCCAAAAACTAAACTTTTATTTTTTTTTATTGGAATACTATGTTCAACTGTTAATCACGCTCAAAATAAAGAGTTAAAAGGTTTTGTAATTGCTAATGCTGATTTAGAAGGCATTCATGTACTCAATACAACTTCAAAAATAAATACAACTACTAATCAATTTGGAGCATTTAC
>CAZECB010000354.1:0-2435 GCA_964510745.1 uncultured Flavobacteriaceae bacterium
GATCCAAAATTTTTCCCTCCTACAAGGATTTTCCCTGAATAAGTTGCATCATTCAAAACGAAATCTGCTTTTGGTGAATCATCATTATTATATCTCCAATCACGAAATAAATTATCTCCGAAACCTTTACGCTCTGTTGCTTTTAAGAAACGAGCAGGAATTATTTGATCAGTATCCACATTTTCTATTGGTAATGGAACTGCTGTACTTTTTAATATTTCAAATTTATCGTATGCCATTTTTTTATTTTTTTAGCTATCGGCTTTCAGCTATAAGCTATAAGCCAAAATAAATTAAATTACTGACAACCAACATCTGATGGCTGATAGTATTTACTTTGCGAATTATTTAGTCATCAATTCACGAGGATCAGTTACTTTACCTGTAACTGCTGCTGCTGCTGCAACTAAAGGCGAAGCCAACAATGTTCTTGATCCAGGTCCTTGACGTCCTTCAAAATTACGATTAGAAGTACTCACAGCTAATTTCCCAGCAGGTACTTTATCGTCATTCATCGCTAAACAAGCTGAACATCCTGGCTCTCGTAATTCAAAACCAGCTTCAGTAATAATATCTAAAATACCCTCTTCTTTAATAGCTGCTTCAACCTTATGAGAACCTGGTACTAACCAAGCCGTTACATTAGTTGCTTTTTTACGACCTTTAATAATAGAAGCAAATGCTCTAAAATCTTCAATACGCCCATTGGTACAACTTCCAATAAATACAAAGTCAATAGGTTTACCAATCATGTCTTCTCCTTCGTTAAAGTCCATATATCCTAAAGACTTCTTATAAGTAGCTACACCACCTTCAACATCTGCTGCATTTGGAATACTTTTGGAAATCCCCATTCCCATTCCTGGGTTGGTTCCATAGGTAATCATTGGTTCGATATCTTTGGCATCAAACGTTAACTCTTTATCAAAAGTAGCATCTTCTTCGGTATATAATGTTTCCCAGTATGCCATTGCTTTATCCCAAGCTGCTCCTTTTGGAGTATGCTCACGACCTTTAATATATTCAAATGTTTTCTCATCTGGAGCAATCATTCCTCCACGAGCACCCATTTCAATACTTAAATTACAAACGGTCATACGACCTTCCATGGTCATATTTTTAAATACATCTCCTGCATATTCTGCAAAATATCCTGTAGCACCAGAAGTTGTTAACTTTGAAATGATATATAAAGCGACATCTTTGGGGGTTACTCCAAAATTAAGTTCTCCATTTACATTAATACGCATTTTTTTGGGCTTTGGCTGCATAATACATTGTGTAGCCAATACCATTTCTACTTCTGAAGTACCAATACCAAAAGCAATCGCTCCAAAAGCTCCATGAGTAGACGTATGTGAATCTCCACAAACAATAGTTGCTCCTGGCTGAGTAATCCCATATTCAGGGCCTACAACATGCACAATACCATTTTTTTCGTGTCCTAATCCCCAATGACTAATACCATGTGCTGCAGCATTTTCTTCTAATGCTTTTAACTGGTTAGCAGAAAGTGGATCTTGTACAGGTAAATGCTGATTAATTGTTGGTGTATTATGATCTGCCGTAGCAAATGTTTTATTAGGGTACAGTACCCCAATCCCACGATTCTTAATTCCTAAGAATGCCACTGGACTAGTTACTTCGTGTACCATATGACGGTCGATTAACAACACGTCTGGACCATCCTCAACATGTCTCACTACGTGTGAATCCCATACTTTGTCAAATAATGTCTTACTCATTTCGGTTTTTTTTAATCTATCCTTAATCTAAAAAAAATCAACTTTATAGATTCTTAATTAGGAATGCGAATTTACGAAAATTATGAGTTGTAAAGATGCGTATTTTGTTTAAATAGAATTGCTCTTGATAATCTAAATTTACGATGGTCAACTCACCGAAACATCTATTTAATTCTTTTTAGTAGTAATATACTTTTTATTCAAAAAATAGGACTCGTAATACATATATGAAAAATGAGCCGTTACGATAGTAATTGAAAAGACTAAGAAATTAAATACCAATATAAAACCTAATTCCGAAAAAGTAGACATTGGAATTAATTTTAAAAAAACAAAACCTATTAGCTGAAACACTATAGGATGATACATATAAATACCATATGATATTTTCCCCAGATGATTCGTAATTCTATGTTCAAAAAAATGAATTTTCTTTACACTTAAACAGCCTAACAATAATGCAAATAAAATCATTGTAAACAAGTGGTATTGAAATTCCTTTAAAACTGATGAAAAAAAATAGGTTGAAAAATATCCAATACTTATTAAAAAAACGGGATATCTAACACTATTTTTCAAGAAAAATTTTTGATGTTTTATTGACCAAATAGAAATCATTCCTGCAAATGAAAAATAATAATACCTAAAATCCGCAGCTGATTTTTTGTTGTTAGTTTAGGTTATTGATAG
>CAZECB010000355.1:0-2406 GCA_964510745.1 uncultured Flavobacteriaceae bacterium
AGCACATGAACACCCTACACAAGCTTTATTAGACAGCTATTCTATAAGAGAACGTTTTGGAGAAGTAAAAGGAAAAAATATAGTTATTGTAGGTGATATATTGCATAGTCGTGTAGCACTATCAAACATATTTGCACTACAATTACAAGGCGCGAATGTGATGGTTTGTGGACCTAAAACCTTAATCCCTAAACATATTCATAAATTAGAAGTTAAAGTAGAAACAGATTTACGTAAAGCCTTAAACTGGTGTGATGTTGCAAATATGTTACGTGTACAGAATGAACGTATGGACATCAGTTATTTTCCATCAACTAGAGAATATACACAACAATTTGGAGTTAATAAAGCAGTATTAGATTCATTAGATAAAGAGATTACCATTATGCACCCAGGACCAATTAATAGAGGTGTAGAAATTACAAGTGATGTAGCTGATTCCAAACAAGCTATTATTTTGAATCAAGTAGAAAATGGTGTCGCGATACGTATGGCTGTGATTTATTTATTGGCATCTAAAATAAAACAATAGCCTATGATTTTTGACCAAGAAGGAAATATTACCATTATTACTCAAGAAAAAACATCTATAGTAGAACTTGTTAAAAAACTGAGCGTAATGTATTCACGCTTTGAAAATGATAATATTATTATAAATCTCGTTAGTTTAAAGCAACTAGTAGCGCAAGATGTGATTGAGTTCTTACAAATTTCTAATCGACATCGTGAAGCTAATCATTCGTTTGTAATGGTTACAGGTAAGATTGATATTGACGAGATTCCGGAAGAGCTAGTTATTGTGCCAACACTTCAAGAAGCACATGATATTATCGAAATGGAAGAAATTGAGCGAGATTTAGATTTTTAATGATGTGTTCAAAAAATAAATAACAATCTATTAATAGATATGAAATTAACTATATTAGGTTGTTATAGTGCAACGCCAAGAGTTAATACCAACCCTACATCTCAAGTTTTAGAAATACGCAACCACCAATTTCTTATTGATTGTGGAGAGGGAACACAAGTACAACTTCGGAAAAATAAAATAAAATTTGGGAGAATAAAACACATCTTTATTTCTCACCTTCATGGTGATCATTATTTTGGGTTGGTGGGTTTAATATCAACATTCAGATTATCAACTCGAGAAGCAGATTTACATATTTATGCACCTAAAGGATTAAAAGAAGTGATTACGCTTCAAATGAAACTATCTGACTCTTGGACGAATTACCAACTTATTTTTCATGAATTAACTTCAAATACATCAGAATTAATTTTTGAAGATGATCAAGTAGAAGTTTATACAATTCCATTAGATCATCGTGTGTATACCAATGGATTTTTATTTAAAGAAAAAGTAGGAGAACGTAGATTAAATATAGGAGCTTTAGAAGATGCTAATATTGATAAAGCCTATTATAGAAAGTTAAAGCAAGGATTTGATGTCACTAATGAAGACGGAACACTTATTAAGAATGCTCAAGTGACTTTAGATGCTGTTTCTATTAAAAGTTATGCATTTTGTAGTGATACAGCTTATAGCGAGGCTATAATACCCATAATTGAAAATGTAAGCTTGTTATATCATGAAGCTACCTTTTTAGAAAAATTAGCACATTTAACTGAAAAAACAAAGCACTCTACAGCAAAGCAAGCCGCCAGTATTGCAAAACAAGCTCAAGTAAAACAATTAATGCTAGGACATTTCTCTACACGATATGATGATTTAAGTGAATTTATAGAAGAAGCTCAACCTATTTTTGAAAACGTAGTATTGGCAGAGCAAAACAAAGTATTCGATATATAAGTATTCAGTTTACAATATTAAATTACTTAATTTTGTAATGCTAAATAGTTTAGATAATGAATACTGATTTAAGTAACTATAGAAAATCTTACGAAAAAGGAAGACTAGATAAAAAGAGTGTTCCTGAAAACCCATTAGAATTGTTTCAGAAATGGTTTCATGAAGTCGACCAATCTAATACTATAGATGAAGCTAATGCTATGACTATTTCTACTATAGGTTTAGATGGATATCCAAAGAGCAGGGTAGTACTTCTTAAACAATTCACTTTTGAGGGATTTATATTCTATACAAATTATAATAGCGAAAAAGGAAAGGCTATTGCAAATAATCCTAATGTTTGTTTATCCTTCTTCTGGCACACTTCTGAAAAACAGATCATTATAAAAGGTAAAGCCGAAAAAATTGCAGGCAATTTAAGTGATGGTTATTTTGAATCCAGACCAAGAGGAAGTCAATTAGGAGCTATTGCTTCTAACCAAAGCGAAGTGATTACAGACAGAACTAGCCTTGAAACTAAATTAAATACTTTAGAAAATAATTTTAAAGATCAGCCTATTCAACGCCCAAGTCATTGGGGCGGGTTTATAGTG
>CAZECB010000356.1:0-2391 GCA_964510745.1 uncultured Flavobacteriaceae bacterium
TTCAGTAGGAATTAATACAGACTCTACAATTAAGCCGTCATGTAAACGCACTGCATTTTTTACCGTACCATCATTACTCCGTTGCATATTATCAACCTTAATATGGTTGATTACAAAGTTAGCCTCTAACATCTCCCGAGTTTGCTTTGAGAGATTAGTCATATCAATAAATTGATGCGCTGATTTTTGCCATAACCATTCATACACTTGGTTACCACGAAAAGCTTTATCTCCTTCTTTTACAAAAAAATCTCGCAATTGCTCTTTAGTAAGTGAGCGTATGTCTTTTTTATTGGTTGTCATTAATTACAAAAGTAATTAAAATGTGGATGGTTTTACGAGATTTGTAGTAGGGATTGCAGCGGCATCCTTTTTTATTTAGCCTAACACAAAAGTTCTATTAAACTAACCTTTACTAGGCTTAGTAAGATGCTGAAATAAATCCAATATAAAAAAGATATAGCGGAAAGCGCGACCACACTTTTTTGTGTGGTAATACCCAAATTAACATCATAAAAAAAGCCTCACTAAGGAGGCTTTAAAAATTATATGATTAACATGGCGTCACCGTAACTAT
This sequence comes from uncultured Flavobacteriaceae bacterium, assembly GCA_964510745.1. Taxonomy (GTDB): domain Bacteria; phylum Bacteroidota; class Bacteroidia; order Flavobacteriales; family Flavobacteriaceae; genus AU392. The sequence goes on from CAZECB010000356.1 coordinate 578, forward strand.
AAAATCTATAGCCTTCTTTAATGGCTTCTTCATAGGCACGAATAATAAAATCATGTCCTGCAAATGCAGATGCCATCATTAAAAGTGTTGATTTAGGTGTATGAAAATTAGTAATCATACAATTGGCAATACTAAAATCATAGGGTGGAAAAATAAATTTATTAGTCCATCCTGAAAACTCATTTAATGTCCCACTTGAAGACACACAACTTTCAATAGCACGCATTGCTGTTGTACCTACAGCGCAAATACGTCGTTTTTCACTCAATGCTTTATTTACAATAGTGGTTGCTTGTTTATCTACAACAATCTCTTCGCTATCCATTTTATGTTTTGATAGATCTTCAACTTCAACTGGGTTAAAAGTTCCTAAACCAACGTGCAATGTGATTTCTGCAAAGTCAACACCTTTAATTTCTAAGCGTTTTAATAGGTGTTTTGAAAAATGTAATCCTGCTGTTGGTGCTGCTACTGCGCCTTCATTTTTAGCGAATATCGTTTGATAACGGTCTTCATCTTCTGGTTGTACTTCTCTTTTAATATATTTTGGAAGTGGTGTCTCTCCTAATAATGTTAATTTTTTTCGGAATTCATGATATGAACCGTCAAATAAAAAACGTAATGTACGCCCTCTAGATGTTGTATTATCAATGACTTCTGCCACTAGTGTATCATCATCTCCAAAGTACAACTTATTACCAATACGAATTTTACGTGCTGGATCTACCAATACATCCCAAAGGCGTTGTTCACTATTTAGTTCTCTCAATAAAAATACTTCAATTCTCGCTCCTGTTTTTTCTTTATTACCATAAAGCCTAGCAGGAAATACTTTTGTATTATTAAGAATCATTACATCATCTTCTTCAAAATAATCAATAAGATCTTTAAATTGCTTATGTTCAATTGTTTGTTCTTTACGATTTAAAACCATAAGTTTAGACTCATCCCTATTTTCTGAAGGGTATTCTGCTAAAAATTCTTCTGGTAATTCGAATTGAAAATGCGATAATTTCATATAATGCTGTTTAGTATATTTTTTTTACAGTTGCCAAATATACAATCTGGAGATAGGGGTTGTCAAGTATTTAAAGATTTATTTTAGTTTTTAATAAAACTAAACCCTATTTGCTCAAAGTCATCCCAAAAATCTGGATAAGATTTTGAAACCACATCTGCATTATTTACTTGAAAACTTTGTTTTATTGCTAAAGGTGCAAATGCCATTGCCATACGGTGATCATGATAGGTGTCAACCGATACATTTTTGTTTAGGAATTTAGTATTTGAAATACGTAATGTATCTTCAGTAATGTCTACTTCAGTACCAAATTTTTCAATTTCATTTTTTAAAGCTTGAAGCCTATCGGTTTCTTTTATTTTTAGGGTATGTAATCCTGTTAAATAACAATCAATACCTAAACCTAAACAAGTCACCGCAATAGTTTGTGCTATATCTGGTGCATTAATAAGGTTAAAGGTTTTAGGCTTTAAATTTTGAGATGTTTTTTTTAGTATAATTTCAGTATCAGAAAACATAGTTTCTACACCAAATTCTTTATAAATATCCACTAGTGCAGAATCTCCTTGTAAGCTGTTTTTTTTATATGAAGATAATTTAATTTCTGTTCCTACGTCACTCAATGTCACACAACTAAAATAATAAGATGCTGAAGACCAGTCTGACTCTACTGTTAAAGTTTTGATTGTTGGTTGATGGTGATTGTTAGTAGTTGGGTTTTGAGTATTGGGTTTTACTTTAATAACATTTTTTATAAACGAAGTTTCTACTCCTATCTGATGTAATAAATTTA
>CAZECB010000357.1:0-2389 GCA_964510745.1 uncultured Flavobacteriaceae bacterium
TAAAGCGAAATGCACTAAAGTACATAGTTTTAACTATTTTTGAGACCAATAAAATCCATCCTGTAGGTGAGAATGATAAATTATTCTCTTTTTCATTACCAGATAGAGATGGTAAACTCATTAGTACTAATGCGTTTAAGAATAAAATTTTATTCATAGATTTTTGGGCTTCATGGTGTCTACCGTGTAGGAAGCAAAGTCCTAAATTACTCGAAATTTATGATGAATATCAGAAAGATGATTTTGAAATTCTTGGAGTCTCTTTAGATACAGATCGTTCATCTTGGATAAAAGCTTTGGAAGAAGATAAATTAATTTGGAATAATGCTATAGAATTAAAAGCATTTGAAAGCTTTGTTGCTAGAAAATATGATTTACAAAACTCTCTACCTCATAATTTCCTCATAAATAAGGAAGGCACTGTTGTTGCTGTAGATGTTTCCATGAAAGAATTAGAAAGTCATTTAAAATCAATTACTCGAGTAATTCAATAAGTATACAAATTAGGTTGCTTTCTTTTTAAGATAGAATAGACTTAACTTTTTCAACAATAGTAACAGGAGAAATACTTCCAGATGCATTTTTATAATTGTCTGGGTATTTGTTACCGTAAACTGATGTTGGTATTTTAGGGAACTTTGTTCTATCTGAAACCAATGTATAATCTATAGGTTGATGAAACGGTGCAAACCCAGCATAAGGATGTGTTACTCCCCATATAGTAATTACTTTTATACCCAACATTGCTGCTAAATGAGCATTCCCAGAATCCATGGATAGCATCACATTTAAATTAGACATCAAATTAAGTTCATCATCTAAACTAAGTTGTCCAGCAACATTTATAACATTATCATAATTATTTTGAAATGTATTTAAGGTTTCAACTTCTTCTTTTCCACCTCCAAAAAGAATGATTTTATAAGTTTTAGATAGTTCTGAAATCACATCTTCCATTAAATCTAATGGATACATTTTACTTTGATGTGCTGCAAAAGGAGCAACCCCTATAAAGAGTTCTTTTTTACCACCTATTAATTCAATGATTTCATCATTTAACACTTGACGCTTTGGGAATTTTGGATTTGATAAATCTAAAGGAAATCCTAGTTTTTCAAAAGCATCAGCATAACGCTGGTGTGTTGTTTTTAGTTGTTCAAATGATGTTCCTTTTATAAGTGCCTTTTTTTCTTTTCTTCCTTTATCTATCTGAATTATTTTTAGTCCAGATAGAAAGAGTTTCAAGATATTACTTCGTAACACATTATGTAAATCTGCTACGGCATCAATATCAAGTAATTTTAATTCTTTTGATAATTTATAAAGCCCCTTTATACCTTTATGAATTCCTTTTACATCAGCTGAATAGACATTTACGTTTTTTAAGTCTTTAAAAAAAATTGTGAAGAATTTTCGAGTTAAGACAGTGATTTTTACATTAGGGTGTTGATTATTAAATGCTCTTAACACAGGAACGCTCATTGCTACATCACCCATAGCTGACAAACGAATTACTAATATGTGTTTAGGTAATTTTGACACTCAATATGTTTGAGGTTCCTACGTCTATAGGATGATTATTTTTGAGACCGTAATACTGGGTTTAGCTCATCATCATTATACATCTTCATTTGCTTATATACTTTCATGTATTTATTGCCATTCTCAATATCTTTCAATAGATCGTCTATAGATGTACTTAAATCTATACGCTGCTCTAAAAGAACATTCAATTTATTTTGACATGCTTCAATATGTGAAGGAGAAGCATCTGTACGTTCTACTTCTTCATTCATATGATAAATTTTTAATGCTAATATTGATAACCTATCAATTGCCCAAGCTGGACTTTCTGAATTAATTTTTGCATTAGAACTTGGAGTAATATTACTGTATTTATCAAGAAAATAACCATCAATATACTCCACCATATCTGTTCTGTCTTGATTAGAAGCATCAATTTGCCGTTTTAGCGTTAAGGCTTCAACAGGGTTTATTTGTGGGTCTCTAATAATATCTTCATAATGCCATTGTACGGTATCTATCCAACATTTTCTGTATAAAATGTGTTCAATTAAGTTGGTTTTTTCATCATATATATTTTTAAATGGCTGATCAACAGTATTTACAATATGATATGTTTTTATAACTTTTTGAAAAAGAGTATTGGCTTTATTAGCAAACATAAATTCAGTATTTATAGTGCAAATATACTTTTAAATATTCGTTTTTAAAGTGTTTACCTCCTACTGAAAAAACTATAATAAAAAATAGGCGAGAGGCGTTGCAATTAAAATCCAAACAAATAGCTCTGCAAACCATCGTTCTTTAATTGTTTCTAGATAATTAGTGATAATAATTGCTAAAAATGCAAATCCAAAAATAAACT
>CAZECB010000358.1:0-2372 GCA_964510745.1 uncultured Flavobacteriaceae bacterium
TTTTACAATAGTTTTAACGCTAATTCTTTACAGGTTTTGCGTCTTCATTTACATTCACTTTAGCATCATGCGATAAATTAATATTACCAGATACAATTAAGGTATCGCCTAAAGTTAGTCCTTTTTTAATCGCGTAAGAGGTACTGTTTTCATCTAGTTTTTCAACATAATTCCATTTAGCCAATCCATCTTCAATAGTAAAAACAACTTCTCGGTTAGAGCGCAACACCAAAGCTTCTTTAGGGATAACAATTACCTCTTCAACAGGTTGATTAATTATGACTTTAGCATGCATCCCATCAAAAAAAGAAGCGTTGTTTTGATTAATTTTAGCTTTTATTTTTATCAATCCATTTTCATCTACTAAAGGGTTGATTTCAGTAACTGTTCCTCTATAAGTGACTTCTTGATCTGAAAATGATGTGATGTTCACCTCTTGTTTTAAATTGACATAAGGCAGCTCATTTTCTAACACTGAAAATGCAACTTCCATTTGCTGTTGACTAATCATAGTACAAAACACATCTGAAGCCGTAATATAGTTTCCTGTTTTAGCTTCTATATTAGCAATTACCCCACTAAAAGGCGCTCTTAAAACAGTTTGACCACTCATCAGTTGAGAATTTTCCAACGCATTTTGTGCCTCAAAAAGCCCACTTTTGGTTTGTAAAGTTTTAAGCACTTCAGGATCCATATTATCGTTAGATTCATTTGCAAGACCATAGTTTATTTTCTCTTCTCTAAACTTACTTTTAGCTTTATCGAGCTCAATTTTTGATTTCTGGATTTGGTTGGTTAATACCGTATTATCTAATGTGGCTATTATTTGACCTTTAGTAACACGCTGCCCATTTTTAACTCGTATTGAAGCAATACGCTCGCTAGTTTTAAAACGCAGTTCACTTTTTTGTAAGGCTTCTACCTTGCCATTAGCAATAATTTGTTTTTGAAATACTTGAGGTTGTATAATTGAAGTGGTTACCGTAATACCATTACTCTGTATAGTTGATGCAGCGACCTCTTCTGATGCAGTACTTTTATCTGTATCATCGCAAGCAATTAAAAGGAGCCCTAATAAAAATATAGATTTGTTCATTGTTGGGTTTTATAAAGTTCTAAGATAATGAATTGTGCTAATAACTTACAAGAATTATTGCTTAGTTTAACACCTAAATTTCAATGGCATAAAAATTGTTATCTTTGTTACAGATATACTATAAATTATGGATTTAGCAGCTAGAAAATATAGATTAATTGAACGTTTAACTAATTTGGTAAGTATTGACAAATTAGATAAAATAGAACAATTTTTAAATGCTGAGATTTTTACTGATGATGACTTTGAATTAACTCAAGAAGTTAAAGACTTACTAGATCAACGCTTAGCTAAACATAAAGCTAACTCTAGTTCAGGTAAAGATTGGCTCACTCTAAAAGCTGAATTATCACAAAAATATGCCTCATAAATTAATTATTAAACTTGAAACTTATTCAAGCTTTAGAGTGGTATGAAGAGCAATTTAAAGGTTTAGGCAATAGATTATTTCAAGAAATTAGTATTATTTTTGATGAGATAGCTGATAATCCAGAACATTTCCAAAAGAAGTATCGCGATATCAGAATTAGGTATACTTATAAATTTAATTATGGTGTACATTATACTGTTGAAAAACACACTGTTTATATCCACGCTATATTACACAACAGCAGAAAGCCTAGAGAATAATTTATTTAATAATGTATATTTCCTAAAATAATGTGTTTATAGCAATTGCAGAAAGTCATGATTTGAATACTATGCTCTAGCTTTTTATTTTATAATTATGACTTAGTTTCAATAGTTAGTCTATGAAAACCAAGTTCATTTTCATTATCTAATAACACAGGAAAATACAATTGGTTGTCATCTATAAACATCCCCGAAAACCCATTCTGAAAATTAAGTGGTATATTTTTAATAAAACTTAAATTTCTATCAAATATTTGAAGTACATTTTCTTTTACATTATTTATAGCGTCTTCGGTTTTTGAATCTGGTGTAGATGAAAAATATAAACGAAATACATAATCGTTATTTACTAGAATTGCTCCAAAATTTGAATTAAATAAAAAACTATTCAAACTTTTAGGAGTATTAGCTTTAATCTCTTTATAATTGCTTTTGTAAATTGGCAAGTCACTAACTTCAGGAATGGTTTTAGTAATTACTTTTGTATCAATATTATACTTATATATATACGGTAAAGGTGCAAAAGAGTAATAGATCTCATTATCAATTATAGAAGTAAAAGCTTGTGTGTTAAATCCAAAATCTTTTACAGGGCAAAATCATACTTTTTCATCTTAAAAAAATAAGTTAAAACACCTCCTGT
>CAZECB010000359.1:0-2369 GCA_964510745.1 uncultured Flavobacteriaceae bacterium
TGATGCTATTACTAAAGGATTAGATTATTTCCCCAAAGTTGATAAAAGTATAAGACAAAGTCTTAATAATACATTAGAAACTGAAGGACTGAGTATATTACAGAATCAATTAAAAGAACTGGACATCAATACTTACAATACTATTGCTATAGATAACCCTCATCGCGTGATTCGTGCATTAGAAATTTGTATTGGTACAGGTCAATCTTACTCTTCATTTTTAAATAAAAGTAAATGTAAAAGACCTTTCAAAATTATAAGTATAGGTATAACGGCAGATAGAGAAGTTATCTATGACCGAATTAATCAGCGAGTAGATATCATGATCAAGAATGGCTTATTACATGAAGTAAAAACACTTTTAGCTCAACAACATCTTAATGCTTTGAATACGGTTGGTTATAAAGAATTGTTTCATTATATAAAAGAAGATGAAATAACATTAGATTTTGCCATATCAGAGATTAAAAAAAATACGCGCAGATTTGCCAAACGACAACTCACTTGGTTCAGAAGAAACAAAGAAACACTCTGGTTTCATTATCTCACTAATCCTTCAGAAATAATTATAACTATTGACAAGTTAATCCATAAAAAAAACAGCTAAAAAGCTGTTTTTTTATCACTAACATTATTTTAACAAGTTATGCACCTTGGTTAACTACTAACCTAAAGCCTTCACCGTGAATGTTTAATATTTCTACTTTTTCGTCTAATTTTAGGTATTTACGAAGTTTTGCGATATATACATCCATACTTCTAGATGTAAAATAATTATCATCTCTCCATATTTTTGTCAATGCTAATTCTCTTGGCATTAAATCATTTTCATGTAGCGCTAATAAACGTAATAATTCATTCTCTTTTGGCGATAATTTTACTGAATCTCCATCATCAAACTTTAAAAACCTAAGCTTAGAGTTTAATTGAAATCCGCCAATTGTAAATTCAAATTGTTTACTATCTGCAACACTGTCAGTGGCTTTTCTTTGGATAATTGCTTTAATTTTCATTAATAACACTTCACTATCAAAAGGCTTATTTAAATAATCATCTGCACCTACTTTATAACCCTTTAACACATCCTCTTTCATTGCTTTAGCTGTCAAGAATATAATTGGTACATCTGAATTTTTCTCACGAATTTCTTTAGCTAAGGTAAATCCATCTTTATAGGGCATCATTACATCTAATATACATAAGTCGTAATCATCTTTTTTAAATTTTTCAAACCCTTCCATTCCATTTTTAGCATGAACAACATCATAGTCATTCATTGATAAATAGTCTTTTAAAACGGTTCCAAAATTTGGATCATCTTCTACTAATATTATTTTTTTATTTACTTCATCCATAATTATGATATTAATGGTATTTTTATAATAAAGGTACTACCCTTTCCTTTTTCACTTTCTACACTGACATGACCATTATGATCATCTATAATACGTTTTACATAAGAAAGACCTAAACCATGGCCTTTTACATTATGTACATTACCTGAATGTTCTCTATAAAACTTTTCAAATGCTTTTTTCTGAACAGATTTAGACATTCCATTACCCTGATCTACAATTCTAATTATAATATTGTTTCCTACATTTTCTGTATACACATCAATTTTAGGTGCATCATCTGAATATTTAACAGCATTGTCTAATATATTTACAATAACATTAGTAAAATGTGACTCATTTGCTAAAACTGATGACTCATTTGCTCCTGTATGTAAATTTACATAACCCTTTCTATCTTCAACAATTAACTCTATATGAGCTACTGCATCTAGCAGTAAGTCGTTCAATTCAACTCTATCCTTACTAATATTTAATTCATTTTTTTCAAGCTTAGATATTCTCAATACATTTTCTACCTGAGCATGCATTCGTTTATTCTCATCCTTAATCATTCCTAAGTAACGTTTCACTTTATCTTCATCTCTAATTATTTTAGGATTTCTGATAGCATCTAATGCTAAGTTTATTGTTGCTATAGGTGTTTTAAATTCATGCGTCATATTATTAATAAAATCTGTTTTTATCTGTGATATTTGACGTTGTTTTATTAATTGATAAATTGCACTAGAATATGCTATTATTATAATTGCCATAAATAAAAATGATAATAGTGTTACTCCTATTACTGATGAAATAATATATTTATTTCGAGTTGGAAAACTAACAAATAGCACATAGTTTTTTGGGTTTGTATTTGAAAAAATTGGAAACCCTTTTGATTGATCTCCTAAACGTTCAAAATCTTCAGACTGTACTGAAGTTGCCAAATCTTTGCTATAAATTGCAAATTCATAAGGAATATCTATACCTTCTTGCTCAAGTCCTTTATCAATTAAATCACTAATTTCATTT
>CAZECB010000360.1:0-2358 GCA_964510745.1 uncultured Flavobacteriaceae bacterium
GTGCCTAATAGTAAAGGTAAACGTTTAGTAACTGTTGGTTTTAAAGGTATAGATTACTCTAATGATTCCGGAACTACATGGAAACATTTAAGTGATGAAGGCTTTTATACCATTCGTTTTATAAATGATACTATGGCTTATGCTGCAGGAAGTGGGAGAGTATCTAAATTGATGTTTATAGAATAAAAATCACGAGATAAAAAGTGAAATAATTTGGCTTAATTAATAGCAGTCAAATACTATTTTTAAAGTCAATCAGTTAGCTAAATACTTTATGGTTTATCTTTTTTAGTACGATTTTGTCGTTGCCTATATTGTTGAATTAGTTTACGTCTAAAACCTTCTTCTGAGCGCATTAATTTCCAAATCTTTTTTGAAGATAGTATAGGTTTTAAATCAGAAACTAATGATTTAAGCAATACAGCTTTTGTTTCTTCTATTTTTATATGTTTATCTATTAAACTGGATGATAGTTGTTCATCAAGAATGTTTTCTTTATTAGCTCTAACAATAGCTCTTAATTCATTTCTCATATTATGAATTTTTAACTGATATACATTATATATAGGCCAGAATTTTTCAGCTTCTTGTGAAGTTAAACCTAGCCGTTCTGTAATATAAGATACTTTTAAAGCTTTTAATTTTTCATGTCTTTCTTTAAATTTATCTTGAGAAAAAACACTTAGTGTTATTAATAAAAATAGTATTGGGAGTATGCGTTTCATTTTGTATTATTTATTGTTCTATTAAAAGGTCATCTAAATTGTCATCACTTAAAATATAAATGTCAATAGATTCACCTGTTAAATTATCTTGTATAAATTCATCTTCAATTAAAAGATCTTCTGTAAATAAAGTTGCCATTTCTTCTGAAGTGATATCAGTTTCAGAAAGATAGTTTTCAACTACATCAATATCTATAGTATCAAAAGTAATTTCAGGTTTAGAGATATAGATACTAAAACTGATTAAAATAGCAGCAGCAATACCAGAAAAATAAACTAGATTCTTTTTACTGAATAGTTGAATAATATTTGCTTTACCCGCTTCTGAAATTTTACTTGATAACTTATCTTCAAGTGTATCAAAATAATTATGAGGTGCTTTAAAACCTGTTGTTTTAGTTTTAATTGCATCGATTTTTGAGATATTTAATAAATCTGCATCCAGATCATTAAAATAACCCTTTGGTGTAGTAAACCCTGTTTGCGATATGTTTTTTAAATTATTTTTCATTATTAATCAATTAGACATCATTTTATAAAAAAGGTTTAATTGTTAACTAAAAATGCTTCAATCTTTTTTACAGCGATATGGTAAGATGCTTTTAATGCACCTTCACTAGTTTCTAATATATCAGCCATATCTTTATATTTAATACCATCAAAATATTTCATATTAAATACTAACTGTTGTTTTTGTGGCAAGGCTGCTATCGCTTTTTGTAATTTAAGTTGAATAGCATCTCCTTCAAAGTAAATATCAGATTGTAAATTATTAATTGTGTTTGTTTTTATATCTTCATTAGATATAGATAAACGTTTTGCATTTTGATTAAGATATGTAATGGCCTCATTTGTTGCGATACGATACATCCATGAAAACAATTTACTATCTCCTTTAAAATTAGATATATTTTTATATACTTTAATGAATGTATTTTGAAGTACATCATCTGTATCATCATGTGAAATTACTATTTTTCGAATGTGCCAATACAGACGCTCTTTGTATAAAGTAACTAACTCCTTAAATGCTCTGTCTACATTTTTAGGTGTTTTAAGTTGTAATACAAGTTCTTTATCAGTATTCACTAAATGATTTTATGTTTAGACAGTCTAAATTGCTGAAGGTTTAATGATGAATTAAAAATTATGACTAAGTTTTAATTAACATATTGAATAATTGTTCTTTGTATTGATATCAAGGCGTGTTAGAAGCAAATGTTATAGCAGCTACGATTATTATTTTATTAGTTGACTTCTTAATTTTTTATAGAACTAAGAACCAATTTAAGTAATTTTGTAAAATATTTAGTGACAACATCGTTAAAAAAGCTCATAAATTCCCTCAATCTCATATCTAAATTATCCACATTTCTTTGTCCTTTAGTCGCATTAAACTTCTTATGAGCAATACTATTTGCTTATGCAAAGGCACCATAACTTCTATGACTGTTGCTACAAAGCACATCTGCTTTATCCAGTTTTCCTTTAAGTACTTTATCTAAATCCTTTTTTTTTGAAAAAAAAAGAATAAATCATCACTCTCAACAATGCCTTGAAATTCATCTACTGAAACACTAAAAAATGAAGTGAGTAATTTGTGAGATCAATCAAAAGAGGTTTGAATCGAAAC
>CAZECB010000361.1:0-2343 GCA_964510745.1 uncultured Flavobacteriaceae bacterium
TTAACTCCCCATAATAAATTAAGCTGGGTTAAAATACGCTTGTTAGATGTAAATACTAAAATATTTGCTGACGGCCGCCACGCAGAAATCTGAAAAGCAGTATAGCCACTATTAGTTAATGTAGAAATGGCTTCAGCATCAATTTCATTTGCCATATGCGCCGCATGATAACAGATAGACTTTGTAATATAACGATTGGTACGAATGTGAGGTGGTAAATGTGGAACTTTAATTAGTGGTGAGTCTTCAACACTACGAATAATATTTGCCATCTGACGAATGACTTGTACAGGATGCTTCCCTACAGATGTTTCACCAGAAAGCATTACTGCATCAGCACCATCCATTACTGAATTTGCAACATCATTTACTTCTGCACGTGTTGGTGTTAAACTAGTAATCATGGTCTCCATCATTTGAGTTGCTATAACTACTGGAATTCTTGCTTTTTTAGCACGCAGTACCAATTGTTTCTGAATTAATGGGACTTCTTCTGCTGGAATTTCAACTCCTAAATCACCTCTAGCGACCATTAATGCATCACAGTAGGCTACTATTTTATCAATATTCTCTACAGCTTCAGGTTTTTCAATCTTAGCAATGATTGGAATTTTATGGTCACTATACCTACTTATTAATTCTTGTAGTTGCTTTAAATCTTCAGCATGACGAACAAATGACAATGCCATCCAATCTACTTCTTGCTCTATAGCGAAAACAGCATCTTGAATATCTTTTTCAGTTAATGCCGGTTGTGAAATATCAGTATTTGGAAGATTAACTCCTTTCTTAGATTTTAATGGTCCTCCTTGAATTACCTTAGCTAAAACTTTAGTTTTTTTATCAGTTTTAACAACTTCAAATATTAATTTCCCGTCATCTAATAAAATACGTTCTCCTTTCTTTACATCTTTAGGAAAATTATCGTAGTTCATATAAATACGATCTTTATTTCCTTTAAATTCTTCTCCAGTTACAAATGTAATTTCATCTCCAGGAGCAACAATAACTTCATGATCCATCACACCTACTCTAATTTTTGGACCTTGTAAGTCTGCTAAAATAGAGACATTAAGCTCTAACTCATCATTAAGTGTTCGTATCATAGCGATACGTTGTTTTACATCATCATAATTTGCATGAGAGAAATTGATACGAAACACATTCACACCCTCTTCTATCATTCCTTTTAATACAGCCTTAGAGCTTGTTGCTGGGCCTAAAGTAGCTACTATTTTGGTTTTTTTTCGTTTTAATGACATCAATTAAATATTAAATTGTCCTTATATTTTATCCGTCTTAAATCTATACTATACACTGTTGCAATTTGTGGTATCTCTTGTATTTTAGTAATAATCGTTTTTTCATTAAGAACATTACCATCATGGCTAATTTTTAATAAAAAATTTACATTTTTTAATTCAGGAATTAAATTATGTTTTTTTATTATTTTATTTGAGTCTGTAAATAAAGACCCTGAACTGGTTAAGCTCTCTTCTTCTTTTTTACAGATATTAGATACTAAATTCCATGTACGAAGCTGTTCAGTATCTTTCCACTCAAAAATAGAGTATGAAGACTCCACATATTTAAAATCTAGATCCTGAGGTTTACGCTGTAAATTTATATTTAAATAATAATTTAAAAGATAGGCAACACGGAAATCTTCTACAATACAATGTATGGCTAAAAGCACATAACTTTCATCTATAAAATCGTCTACAATTAGTTTATGCAAAGCCATAATACATGCTCGTAAGATGTAAATATAGTATATTACAGTTTATTATTCTTAATTGCTTTATTATTCTTTACAACAAAATGTTGCGAAAGCGTTATCGTTTTATGTAGTGGGTGTTATTTTGCTCTGAAATGCAAAAAAAGCACGTTTTGAAGCTTTTTCTTCAGCTTTCTTTTTTGAGGTTGCTCTTGCCTTAGATATCACTTTATTATTTATAGATAATTTTACTGAAAAATGCTTAACAGCGTCATTTCCTGTGTCTTCATAAACATTAAAATTGAATGTCTTTTTTTCTTTTTGACACCATTCAATCAATAAACTTTTATAACTTATTATTTTTCCTTCTAATGTTTCGATATCTACATGTGGGATAATAACACGTTTGAACACAAATTTTTCACAATATGCATATCCTCTATCTAAATATATAGCACCTACTAAAGCTTCAAATAAATTACCGTGAATATTACTGCCAAAATTACTATTTGGTATTTTACTCTCTATAAAATCTATAAGATTTAACTCTTTACCTAACTCGTTTAAGTGTTCTCGACTTACTATTTTAGATCGCATTTTAGTTAAATAACCTTCATCTCCATCTG